>NZ_JBNATZ010000289.1:0-2920 GCF_049701015.1 Desulfofundulus sp. | reverse complement strand
CATGGGGTGGCCTCCCACAAACCATGTTTTTGCAGGCATTATGCCTGCTGCCCGGGTACATATTTCTTCCTTGGTACTGCCCACATCCGTGACCACCGTCTCAGGCGAAAGATAAGATTTCAGGCGGTTCAGGACGGGCACGGTTTCTCCAACCGGGGTGGCCAGTATGACCAGTTCCGAGCCGGCGACCGCTTCTGCAGCATCAAACGAGGTTTCGTGTACAGCCCCTGATTCCCGGGCCAGGTAAAGGTTTTCCGGGTTTTTATCCACCCCTATCACCCTGCGGGCCAGCGACCGGCGGCGCAGGGCCAGGCCTAACGAACCGCCTATCAACCCCACGCCGATGATGGTCACGCGGTCAAACATCCGCAGTTCCCCCGGCCAGCTGGCGGTTTACCGCCCGGGCTACACGTTGCAACTCCCTCATCATCTGGGCGAAGTTTTCCGGAGTGAGGGACTGTGGGCCGTCACACAGGGCTTCCGCCGGGTTGGGGTGTACCTCTACCAGCAGGCCATCGGCACCGGCGGCAACTGCCGCCCGGGCCATAACGGGTACAAATCGCCATTTACCGATGCCATGACTGGGGTCTACCACTACAGGCAGGTGGCTCAAGTATTTGACTACAGGTACGGCGGTGAGATCCAGGGTGTTGCGGGTGTAGTTTTCAAAAGTACGGATGCCCCGCTCGCACAGGATAACCTTGTGGTTGCCTCCGGACATGATATATTCTGCTGCCATGAGCCATTCTTCAATGGTAGATGAAAGACCGCGTTTCAAAAGGACAGGTTTATCAAACCTGGCCACTTCCCGCAGGAGAAAGAAATTCTGCATGTTCCGGGCACCGATCTGTAAAATGTCCGCGTATTCCGCCACCAGGGGCAGGGTACGTGCATCCATCACTTCGGTGACTACTTTCAGCCCGGTGATTTCCCGGGCCTCAGCCAGAAGCTTTAACCCTTCCTCTTCCAGCCCTTGAAAGGAATATGGGGAAGTACGGGGTTTATAGGCACCTCCCCGTAAAATGGTAGCCCCGGCAGCCTTGACCTGCCGGGCTGCCTCCAGCAGCTGTTCCCGGCTCTCCACGGCACAGGGGCCGGCCATCACATGGATATCCTGCCCACCAATGGCCAGGTCCCCCACCATAATCACGCTGTCTTCAGGATGGAAGGCCCGGCTGGCCAGCTTGTATGGTTGAACCACCGGCATTACTTTTTCCACACCGGGCATGGCTTCCAGGGCCATGTCTCCCAGGCGGGTGCGGTCGCCAATGATCCCGATGATGGTCCGTTCGACCCCCCGGGAGAGGTGTATTTCAAAACCACTCTTTTGCAGCCGTGCTATCACCGCTTCTACCTGCTCAGCGGTTGCGCCCTGTTGCATGACGATAATCATCTTTTTAACCTCCCGTACTTCTGTACTACCACTATTTTACCCGCGAAACTGAAGAGGGCACCCTTTTAAGGAGGTGCCCGAAAGGTCAACCCGAACAAAGACCATCCCTCCCCTACCGTACTACCATCCTGCAACAATTTTATCTTAGCATATGCTACAATCGCTGGCAACGCTTTTATGACAACCGCCTCTTACAGCCTGCGGCCCAGGCTTTCAGCCAGAGGACGGAGTTCGGAGATCAGCCGTTCCAGTTGTGCGGGAAACAGGGACTGGGGACCATCGGAAAGGGCTTCTTCAGGACAGGGGTGGACTTCCAGCATCAGTCCGTCGGCTCCCGCTGCCACCGCCGCCCGGGCCACCGGAGCTACCAGGGAACGTCGTCCCGTGCCATGGCTGGGGTCCGCGATTACAGGCAGGTGGGAAAGCTCTTTAACAGCAGGAATGGCGTTTATATCAAGAGTGTTGCGCGTGTAGGTCTCGAAGGTACGTATGCCCCGTTCGCACAGGATAACTTTGTGGTTGCCCCCGGCCATAACATACTCGGCAGCCAGGAGCCACTCTTCAATGGTGGCGGCAAATCCTCGTTTAAGCAAAACGGGACAATCGAGCCTTCCGACTTCCCGCAGCAAGCCGAAGTTTTGCATGTTGCGGCTGCCGATTTGCAAAATATCACTGTATTTCAAAACCAGGTCCAGGTAACGGACGTCGGTGACCTCAGTAACTACGGGCAAACCGGTCAATTCCCGGGCACGGGCCAAAATCCGCAGGCCCTCTTCTCCCAGTCCCTGGAAGGAATAGGGGGAAGTGCGGGGTTTGAAAGCCCCTCCCCTCAAGATATGTACCCCCATGTCCTTGAGAGTCGAGGCCAGCGCCAGCATCTGTTCTTCACTCTCTACGGCACAGGGGCCAGCAATTATAACCACCTGACCATCCCCCAGGCGGCAGGTTTTTAGATCAATCACAGTGTTTTGCGGCCGGCGTTCCCGGCCAGCCAGTTCATAGGCAGGCAAGGTGCAAACCTCCTTAAACAACCCTTTGGACATCAGGCACACTTTTCGATAGCGTACTTGATATCCTTGACCAGGGCAGCTACCGCCGGTGCGGGATCACCCGTACCCGCCCGGGCCACCAGGTCGACGATGGCGCTGCCCACCACCATGGCATCACAGTACGGTGCTACCGCGGCAGCCTGCACCGGACCGGCAATGCCGAAACCGATGGCGCAGGGGAGCTTTATGTACCTCCGCACCTTCCCCATGAATTTCGCCAGGTCGGTGTGAATCTCCTCCCGGGCACCGGTTACTCCGGTAACCGAAACGCAGTAGACAAAGCCCCTGGCTGCCGAAGCCATGGCGGCCAGCCTTTTTTCAGTGGTGGTGGGAGCTACCAGGGGTATGAGGGCGAGCCCGTAGTGATCGGTATATCCCAGCAGTTCTTCGCTCTCTTCAAATGGCAGGTCGGGTACGATCAGACCGTCCACCCCGGCTCCGGCGGCGTCCCGGGCAAAATCTTCCAAACCATACTGAA
>NZ_JBNATZ010000288.1:0-2938 GCF_049701015.1 Desulfofundulus sp. | reverse complement strand
GGTGGTACATGAGCACGGCCACCCGGTTCTCGTAACCCGGATGAAAACTGGCGGTCTGGGAATAGAGTGGGGATAGAAAAAAGGTCAGCCCCTGTGTGAAGAGAAAAAACAAGGTTCCAAAGAATTTATAAAGAGCCATATGTCGGTTTTTCTCCTTTTCAGTATGTTCTCATGTGTTCTCGCCATCCCTCTTTATTTTATTCTATACATCCTTTTTATTAGCTGCATTTCAAATTTGTAAATAAAATGTAAAGAATTTGGGCTTCTTGACGGGGCTTCTGGTTAAACCGGCTTTAACGGGATTTGATGACACCCCCAAACAATTGAGTAAGGCCACGAAGACTCCTCTCAAAACGGTTGGAGAGTC
Organism: Desulfofundulus sp.; assembly: GCF_049701015.1. Classification (NCBI taxonomy): domain Bacteria; kingdom Bacillati; phylum Bacillota; class Clostridia; order Eubacteriales; family Peptococcaceae; genus Desulfofundulus; species Desulfofundulus sp. The sequence goes on along the minus strand of NZ_JBNATZ010000288.1, from coordinate 2,571 downwards.
AGCCTTCGTGGCCTTTCACTATATAACCCACCAGACCATTTCCGGCAAAGGACGCTGTATGGCGGGACATTTTAATTTCAGTGGGGAGGCTCTTGCCCGATGATAATTGAAACATAACGGGGCTGGCCATTGCGGTAGATCGTGAGCACCACTCGCTGACCTACTCTGGAAGTAGCGACAATGTCGGCGAGACTGCTGGGGGAATTTACCGCCTGATCGCCGAACTTGACGATTACATCCCCCTGCTCTAAACCAGCGTTCGCTGCCGGGCTGCCGGGCACCACACCCACTACCAGTGCACCTTCGGTACTGTTCAGACCAAGTTCGTCTGCCAGCTGCTCAGTGATAGACGTTGTCTGTACCCCGAGCCAGGGGTGGGCCACCGTTTCCCCTTTCATCAGCTGGTTCAATACCTGCTGTACCGTGCTGGTGGGAATGGCGAAGCCGATGCCCTGGGCCTGCTCCGCAACGGCTGTGTTAATCCCGATCACCCGGCCGTCCAGGCTGAGCAGCGGGCCGCCGCTGTTGCCGGGGTTGATCGAAGCGTCCGTCTGTAACAGGTTCTTGTAATGGCGGTTACCGATATTGACCGGCCGCCCTTTGGCACTGATCACGCCCACCGTTACAGTATGGTCCAGCCCGTACGGGTTGCCAATGGCGATTACCCAGTCACCCACCCGCATATTGTCCGAATTGCCAAGGGCCAGCGAGGGGAGGGACTTACCAGCATTGACCTTCAATACCGCCAGGTCAAGGTCGTAGTCCGCCCCAACTATTTTGGCCGGCAGCGGTTTGGATTGACCTTGAATGGTTACAGTAATTTTTTCCGCCCCGTCAATGACGTGTTCGTTGGTCAGGATGTAGCCGTCTTTGGAAATGATGAACCCCGACCCAATGCCGTGCTCCACCTGGGGTTGCACTTGAAACGGCAGACTGCCGAAGAACTGCCTGAAAAATGGGTCATTAAAAAAAGGGTCGGTGCCGCTGTTGCTTACCACCACCGTGTCGATCTTCACCACAGCGGGTCCGGCCTGTTTGGCGATGTCCGCCACGGTACTGGTTCCTATGGGAACGGCACCGGCAATTTGAGGCGCCAGCGGGTCCGGGTCGCTCTTCAACCCCAGTTTGCCGGCCACGGCACAACCGCTTGCGAACATCACACCGGCCACGAAGGCGGCCAGAGCCGTAAAGAGGAGTGAATGTTTCCACTTTGACATTTTTCTCCCCCTCCTTCTCAAATTCTAAGTATAGGCCTGGATTTTTACAAATTTGGCGCAAGAATGTTAAATTTTTATTACAAGCCTGGGCGATTTCCAGCCCCCGAAGGAGTTCCACCCGGTTTGACCCCGCATTTGATGGTTTGTTTTTCGTATTAGTTAATGAGAGAAGTGGGAAGGGAGGTGATGATTGGTGCACAGCCGAAAAATCGGGTGCCTTGTGCTCATCTTGTGCCTGGTGCTGGCGCTGGCCGTTCCTGCGCTGGCTGATGAGACACAGGTCCAGATCCAGCCTCAACCGCAGCAGGACCAGACAACTGTGACGGGCGGTGTATACAGCATCCTGCCGCAGGACCTTGTGACGGCAGTCTACGGGCTCAATCTGGAGCAGCTAAAGGAACTGGCGGCACTGGTCCAGCGGAGGATTGCTGAACAGAACCAGCTCAACAGGCCCAAGATAGAGTTTGCGGGTGTGGTGACCGCCGTCTACGGCGACACCTTCACCGTAGTCAAGGGCGGCAAAAACGGGAATATAACCGAGACTTTCACCATTACTCCGCAGACGGTTATCAAAGGTGAGGGGATACTGAAAGGGACGACGGAGATCAAGCAGGGGATGATGGTCAAAGTCAGGGCCACTGCGGACAAACGGGCGCTGGAAGTGCACCTGGTCCCGGGCAACAAGGCCAAAGCCTTCGAAAAGAAGGAAAAGAAGAAAGAGCCCCCTGCGAGGAGCAATCACGCGCGGGGTCCCGCCGTCAGAATGAAGGCCGGACACAGGTGGTAAACGTACTATTCAAAGACCGGGTACCTCTGTTAGGGTGCCCGGTCTTTTTTTGAAGCCATGTTTGCCATTGGGATGGGGTTAAGGCTTACCGCCATGGCTTTTGTCTGGTGGAATTGACAAAAATAGCCGGGCCCTGGACCCGGCTGCATATTCGCCACCCTTTTATCGAAGCGGAAATGGTGTGTTATTACTGTGCCCCCATAACAAGAATGCCTGAAGCTGCCAGGACGAGTACTATCACTTCGCTAACAACAATTATAGCATATGGCCAATCCTTCTTTGACACGTAAGCAGGTAGCAGGATCAGGTATCCCACCACGGTTAATGATGCCAGGAAAGCTATACCAATATAGCTAAGAAAATCACTGTAATGGAGCATTTTCAACCAGCCCCAGCCGGTAGGCATGTGAGCCAGCTGGACAAACTTGCTGGCTTTCATGCCCCAGTACTGGGGGATCAGTGCGGGATCGATATATGGTTTCACCAGCCCGCCCATATAGAGGATACTGGTCAAGACCAGCAGGGCGATGCCTGTCCAGGAACCGTAAAGGAGCACATTTGCATAAG
>NZ_JBNATZ010000287.1:0-2990 GCF_049701015.1 Desulfofundulus sp. | reverse complement strand
CCTCACCCCCATGTCAAGTCGCCATGGCCCAACCCCGTCCGGGCCCCGGCCTAACATCCCGACGCCCGTGTACCGGGCCTCTCCCCCAAAACGCACACACTTTCCGGCCATAGATTCCCCTAACACTTTACCATGTATCTTGATATGCCTGACCATAACCATCATAACCACCTCTCTCTGGTATTTACTGCTAATGTTACCACAAATGTACAGTGGAAGTCGATTGCGATTTTTACTCAAAAAGGAATAAAATATGGCCTGTCCATTCATTACCTCTTCCATCCGTCGTATTTTACCTGGAAAATAAGTAGAGGCCCGGTTTTCAGGCCTCTCCGTACATTGCTTTACACACGGCTTTCCATCCATTTCCCGTTATGTAGCAGCTGAAACGGCATCCCGCAAGGCTTTGCCGGCTTTGAATACAGGTACGCGGGCAGCTGCAATCTCGATCTCTTCCCCTGTTTGTGGATTGCGGCCCTTGCGGGCGGCCCGTTCGCGAATTTCAAAGGTACCAAAGCCGACCAGCTGAACCTTATCCCCCCGGGCAAGAGCTTCCTCAATGGCAGCCAGTACGGCACTTACCGCTTTTTCGGCATCCTTTTTGGTCAGCTCTGTTTTCTCTGCCACCTGGGAAATCAGCTCTGCTTTGTTCATAAATACCCCCCTCAGAAGGTTTAGACATAGTCTGACTTATTATTCGCTAAATCTCCTGGGTTTCCTCCCAGCATGAAAATTATTCCGCTTTTTTTCTGCCCGTTCCACCTTCTTTGCCTCTTCCCACCAGGCATCGAGCTGGTCCAGGGTAAAGCTGGCCGGGTCCCGCCCGCATTTACGCGCCTGTTCTTCTATATACTGGAAACGACGGCGAAAACGACTGACAGCACCGTACAGGGCAACCTCGGCTTCCACACCAAGCAGCCTGGAAAGGTTAACCACAGCAAAAAGCAGATCTCCCAGTTCCCTTTCCAGCTCCGCCTGCCGGCTCTCAGACAGGGCCTGCTTGACTTCCTGCAACTCCTCGAAAACCTTGTCCAGAGCACCCTGGTAATCGGGCCAGTCAAAACCAACCCTGGCCGCCTGGGTCTGGACGGAGCTGGCCTGGAGCAGCGCCGGCAAAGAACGCGGAACTTCCTTTAAAAGAGAAGCCGGCCTCTTTTCACCTTTCTCCTGTGCTTTGATCCGGTCCCAGTTGACAAGGACTTCCGCACTATTCCGTACTGAAACATCTCCAAAGACATGGGGGTGCCGGCGCAACATTTTAGCAGTAATTCCCTCAACCACATCGTTTATATCGAAAGAACCCTGTTCCCTGGCCAGCTGGCTGTGAAATACTATTTGTAACAATAAGTCTCCCAATTCCTCACAAAGTTTATACATGTCTTCCTGGTCAATAGCCTCCAGGACCTCGTAGGCCTCTTCCAGCAGGAAGGGGCGCAGGCTGCGGTGGGTCTGTTCACGATCCCAGGGACACCCCTTCTCGCCCCTCAAGGTGGCCATTACCTCAACCAGGGAATCCAGCGGGTAATGGCACTTCCCGGCCGCTCCCGGACATGGGGGGAGGTACAGGCTGGTCAAATGATCGAACCAGTCCAGCCGGTCCAGCTCATAGAGGGGGACCTCCTCAACCCGCTCGAGCCCGGGAACTCCCGCTGCCCGGACCACCGTCACCGGGTGGGCTGCAGGGTAGTATTCCATGAGGGTTAATTTAACGTCCGAGGCCACCAGACGGCTGTAAACCTGGAAAATAACGTTGGCCACTGCGGGTACCGGTGCCTGCCGGTCAAGGCGCAGACCGTCCACCAGGTGCAAACCATGGCCCGGATCAAGGCCCAGGGTACTGCAAATAACATCCACAAAGCTCATGGCAGGAAGCACGTCCACCTTCAGGCCCCGCCGTGGTCCCTCCTGTAAAACAATCCCCACGGCTTCCTCCGCCATCAGGGGATGACCGGGTACGGCGAAAACCAGTGACCCCCCAGCTGCTTCACTGAGCAGGATTTCAGCCATACGGCGGTACACTTCCTGAAAATCCCGCCCGGTCTCGTAGAGGTAATCAAAGGTTTCGAAGGAGATCCCCTTTTCTCTGAGCCAGGGAACCACCGGATGCTGTTCAGTACGCAGAAATAAACGCCTTGCCCCGCGCAATACCTCCCAGACAGACAGGGGCAGGTGACCGGGATCGCCCGGCCCCAATCCAACCACGGTAATCTGTGCACTCATAACCAAACCCGCCGAAACGGATTTTCACCCCCAAGTTTTCATTTCTTCAGCAGATAAAAATAATTATATATCAGACTACTATTTCTCTAAAGTCCTGTAATTATTTATTTGCTTTTTCATTGAATGCGTTTGGCTCCAGTTTTTTAGAGCGCATATTAATTTCCAATAAAAAGTCTTTGCACCTGTAATCGATAAAATGTATAGTATAACTGGAAATCCAGGGACGGCCGTTAGGCCGCAAAAAAGGAGGAGGTCGTTTCTCCTGCACAGGAGAAACGACCGGAGTTCATGACGAAACGCGACCTGTTTCCATTTAGCATACTGGCGGTCATGTTCTTGTTATGGCTGGCTGTCCTCCCCGCTTGCAGCGTGGCTCCGGACGATACAAACAAATCAGGAACCTTACCAGCTACACCGTCTTCCATTCCCAGAGCTGAAGCCGTTACGAACAAACGGGTTTACCTGACCTTTGACGACGGCCCCAATAACATATTCACCCCGCGCATCCTGGACATCCTGAAACAGGAAGGTGCCCGGGCCACGTTTATGGTGGTGGGGACCAACGTAGTGAAAAACCCCGAAGTAGTGCACCGCATTGTGGACGAAGGCAACGGGCTGGCCAACCATACCTTCAGCCATAATTACAAAAAAATATACCGCTCTCCGGAAGCTTTTATCGCTGATTTGAACCGGTGCAGCGACGCCGTACAGGCCATTACCGGACGACCAGTCAAAGTTTTCCGCGCCCCGGGCGGGCCGGAGAACCTCAA
>NZ_JBNATZ010000286.1:0-2997 GCF_049701015.1 Desulfofundulus sp. | reverse complement strand
GGACCCGGCCCGTGTGGGCAGGGAGAAAGGGATGGAGACCCTGGAGAGCATGGGCATTCCCGTACAGCAGGCTGGCAGTGGGGCAGGAGAGCTCTGTGGTCGGGAAGGCTGCTCCTCTTCCCGGGGTGAGGGCGGGGCGTTTTCCGGTCAAGGAGTTTACAGGTCACCCGCACCTGTTGTGGGCGTATCGGTGCGGGAGTGGCCCGGTTTCGGGGAGCCACAGCAGCGTGCCCTGGCCCGTGTGTGCGACGACCTCTGTCACCGGGGCTACCGGGTGCTTTTCATCCCCCTGCAGTTCCCCGAAGATCTCTCCGTGAGCCGGCAGGTGGCAGCCATGATGGAGTCGCGGGCCGCCGTCCTGGACCGGGGGCTGACCGTAGACGAGGCGGTTTCCCTGGTTGCCTGCCTGGACCTGCTCATCGGTATGCGGCTGCACGCTCTGGTCCTGGCGGCGGTGATGGGTGTGCCCCCGGTGGGGATAAGCTACGACCCCAAGATCGGACGTTTTCTGGCCCGGCTGGGGCTCAGGCCCGCCGGCGAGGCATCCGGCCTGGAGTACGGCGTTTTGAGGCGGGCGGTGGAAGAGGTTCTGGCCGATCCTGCCGGGTTCAGGGCCAGTCTGGCCCGGATGGTCGGCCCCTTAAAGGAGCGTGCCCGGGCCACCGCCCGGCTGGCCTGCGCCCGGTTACCCGGGCTTAAATGGTAGGTTGCCCGTCGTTTGCACGCGCTCGCTCCATTCTCCAGCACTCAGCCGTACCAGGCACCTGCACAGGCATTTAAACAGTATAGAGGTCTCGCTAAGTTTGGCATCTGCCCGGCTCAAGTTGTTCGCTTCCGTGCAAACGACTGGCGCTGAAGCGCCATGGATGCCCACTTAATTTTCCAGTCGCCCCGGGCGAAAATTTTTTGCCCCCTAACACTGGAAAAATTGCGAAGGTGAGGTAATGGTGTTGCTCGGTGTGAAAAGACTGGTATCCCTCCTCCTCGGCGTGACCTTCTTATGGGGCAGCCTGGCAGCCTGTTCTGCTGAGCCGGCCGGGGCGGAACCGGCCACGCTGCCCGGCCCGGCACCGCAGCCCCTGCTGGACGTGCCGCCTGCCGGTCAGGTGCAGACCGTGGCCCCGGGTGTCCGCTATTATCCCATCTCCGGCCGCACCTGGCAGGGTGAGCCCCTCAAGGGGCATGTGCTGGAGGTGGACCCCGGGCAGGACCTGCTGGAATTGCGTGTAGCCGTGAGCGGTGGCGCCCCGGGCAGCACGGAAACGTTGAGCCGGTTGGCCGCACGCCACGGGGCGGTGGCCGCCGTAAACGGGGGTTTTTTCGACCCCTCCCGCGGGTACCCCGTCGGCAGCCTGGTCCAGGACGGCCGGCTCCTGGCCGCTTCCGATATTTTACGCACCTCGGTTGGCATTACCGGCTCCAACCGCGTCCGGTTCGGCTACTTTGTACCGCGGGTGACGGTGAGCTTCGGCGGTTCGGGGCCCGTTGAAGTGGCGCGGGTAAATACGGCCCCGGTACCTGGTGGGATTACCCTTTATACCCCGGCCTGGGGTGAGCGCGCCGCTTCCGCCACTGACTGTATTGATCTGGTGCTGCGCCCGGAAGTGGGGAAAAGCGGCTGTTACGAGGTATCGGAGATTGGCAGCGGGGGCAGCCCCATCCCGCGGGACGGTTATGTGCTGACTCTGAGAGGCAGCGCGGTGGGGGCGTGTGCCTCCCTGCCCGCCGGGACTCCGGTGGTGGTGGACTTCGACTGGGGACCCGGCTGGGAGGGTCTGAAGCACCTGGTAACGGCCGGACCTCTTTTAGTGGATGAAGGACAGCCCGTGCTGCAGGCTGTTATGGAGGGTTTCCGGGGCAGTGTCCTGGAGCCGGCTGCCCGTACCGCTATCGGTGTAGATAAAAGGGGCCGGGTCCTGCTGGTGGTCGTGGAGGGGCGGCAAAAGGGCTGGAGTGCGGGCGTCACCCTGGAGGAGCTGGCCTACCTGATGGCCGAACTGGGAGCGGTGCGTGCCGCGGCCCTGGACGGGGGCGGTTCCAGCGGGATGTGGGTCAAGGGCAGGCTGGTCAGCAGGCCCTCCGAAGGCAGGGAGCGCGGCCTTGCCGATGCCATCCTGGTGCTGCGCCAGGTGCCTGTTTACCTGAACGGCAGCCGCATCTTCTTTGACGTACCCCCGGTTGTGGACGGGGGACGCATTCTGGTGCCCGTGCGGGGCATTTTCGAGGTCCTGGGTGCCACGGTGCACTGGGATGAAAAGACCGGGACCGTCACCGCCACCCGCGGCGGGTGTACCATCAGCCTGACCCCGGGGAAAGGTGAGGCGCTGGTCGACGGCCGGACGGTGCCCCTGGACGCCCCGGCCCGGGTTGTTGAAGGACGTGTCATGGTACCCCTGCGCCTGGTCGGTCAAGCTCTGGGGGCTGCCGTGACCTGGCAGGACGCCCCGCCGGCGGTGATAATTGAAGCTAAGCCTGTCAAGTAGTACATAATCTCGCAAGAATGAAACGGGAGGCGGTCGTACCCCGCCACCCTGGAAAGTCACGAGAAGTGAAGGGTGAAGACCACCATGACCTTGAGGGCGGACAAGTTCCTGGCCGTTCTGGCCTTATTCCTGGCTTCAGCAGTCCTCCTCCCCCTGCCGGCTCCGGCACAGGAGGCGGCGGTGGTGGAGGTGGACTACCGGGATGATATCACGGTGAACCACCCCTACTACGCTGATCAGTTGCCCGGCGGCAACCTGCTCCTGACCCGGGTGGGGTACCAGTCCCCGTCGGTGGTGGAGATCGCCCCGGACGGGCGGGAGGTATGGTCGTACCGGGGCGTCCAGGCCGCTGCGGCCCGGCGCCTGACCAATGGTAATACCCTCATTGCAGACTCCGGAGCACCGGGCCCCCCTTTTGTGCCCCGCGTGATAGAAGTAAACCCGCAAGGCAGGATTGTCTGGGCATACCGGCTGTCTTCACCAGCCCGGGCGCCCCGCTATGCCCAGCGCCTGC
>NZ_JBNATZ010000285.1:2012-2997 GCF_049701015.1 Desulfofundulus sp. | reverse complement strand
GTAGGAGGTGACCTCCTTCTCAAGGGCAGGATCCTCCCGCCCCACAAGTTCCCGGACCTCTTTCCTGATCACTTCCTCCTGCCTGGTACGGTCTTCGCAGTCCTGCAGGAACAAATTCCCGTATTTTTTTACCACGCGGTACCTGACCTGCTTTAGAATGTCGCGGAAGTCCAACCAGCATCCCCCCTACTGTTTCTGCGGCCCGGGTTTGCTTTCAGCCGACACAGTATCTCCCTCTTCCTGCTGGAATACCAGCTTGGGGTGTTCCGGCAGCAGGTAGAAGGCTTTCGATTTGGCCTTCGCGTACAGCAGGTCGGCCACAATGTTGCGCGGCACGGCGATGGTGATGGTGGAGGCGTTGTCCGGCACGGCCTGTCTCATTACCTGCACCTGCCCCAGCACGGGAACGGGCCTGTCGGTGCCGATCACTTTCAGCTTCTTGCCGACGACCTGCGCCCCGGTGTCCATCACGGCCACCGCCGTGACGGTGTCCCCTTCTTTGATGCCCTTCGGCCAGCGGGCTTCTTCAGAGTTGAAGCCGACGTACGTCTCGTCTGGCTGGAGGTAGCTGAAAGCCCCCATCACCTTATCGGGGTCCTGCACCAGCCGGCCTGCAATGAGCTGTTCCCCGGGGTATAACGGCGAGGCGGCATATTTTCCTGCAGCCGCATCAAGCGACCTGACGGCTCCGGGAGCGAGGTCGCCGGCGAATACCGTGCCCTCCCTGAGCGCGTCCTTCCGGATCTGTTCCCCCGGCCGGACTTCCCTGGCCACAAGCACCACCCTGACGGGACGGTAGACCAGGTGGAAAGTGGCGTAAAGCGAGAAGGCGGCGGCCAGGCTTAGCAGCACGGCCACCCAGAAGGAAGTGTTCTTCTTTTTGAGACTGAGTTTCGGCAGTTCTAGCATCCAACATGTCCCTCCTTTTTCAGTTTTGTTCAGCTACTACCACTTTGTTGCGGCCCCCGTTTTTTGCTGCGTACAG
>NZ_JBNATZ010000285.1:0-2002 GCF_049701015.1 Desulfofundulus sp. | reverse complement strand
AGCGCCCTGTCGGCACGTTCCAGCAGGGTTTCCGTGCTGTCCTGCTGCGTGCGCCCGGCGACCCCAACGCTGCAGGTTACAGCTACCGGCCCGGCACAGGTCTCAAAGGGCCGGGCGGCCACTGCCTCGCGTATCCGTTCTGCAACTCTCCCCGCACCGGCCAGGTCCGACCGGCAAAGGACCACAAACTCTTCGCCGCCGTAGCGGGCCAGCAGGTCTTCCGGCCGCAGGCAGCGGGACACCCTGCGGGCGAATTCCCGCAGCACGTCGTCCCCGGCCCGGTGCCCGCAGGTGTCGTTGACCTTCTTAAAATAATCGATGTCCAGGAACAACACCGAAAAAGGCCTCGTGGAGGCCATCATGGAGTTCAAGCATACCTCGAATCTCTTGCGCGTAGCGGCCCCGGTGAGCCTGTCGCTGGCCGACGAGAAGACCAGGGGCGCGGTCTGCCCTGTAACCCGCGCCGCCCTGGTCCACTGGGCCGATTCCATTTCCAATAGCCGCCGTTTCATGGTCTCCGCTTCTTCCGCCAGGGAGGCGATTTCCCTGATTCTCGCCGGTTCCTTCTTCAGGAAGAGGTAGAAGCCGCCGTTGGCCAGGGCCAGGGCGACGAGGAGCAGCACCGCCAGCGACGGCCGGCCGGCGGCGGCCAGTGCTGACGCGGCCAGGGCCGACGAGAAGTTGATCAGGCTGCACACCTCAAGGCTCAACGGGTACCACCTCCAGCATTTCCCGCACGCTGTGGGTGCTCCGGGTCCTGCCGTCCTCCGTCCAGACCATGACGGGTACCGGACCCCTCCACCGAAAGCGGTAAATCTCCCCGGTGTAGCCCATGCTTTTGAGCGTACGTTCCGTCTCAGCCGGGTCGCCTTGCACGGGGACGGGCTGCCATCCCTTCCCCGCCGGGTCCCTGTTGATTAATTGTTTCAAGGCTTCCCGGCAGGAGGGACACTCCGGGGAAAATAGCAGGACGGGTTTAAGGGCCGTATCGAGTTTGACGGTTTTCCCGTCCCGTTCGGCCGCAATGTACCTGCCGAACGTTTCCTGCCACGGGCCGCCCTGCCCGGGTGCCGGGCCCCAGAACATCAGGGCGGCGACCAGAACCGCCGCCAGCACTCCGCTCACCACCCGGAGCCTGTATTCCTTCGTTGCCACGGACGCGGTCAATACACCGGCGGCCAGGAGCATGTCGGCCTGGATGCACGTGGTACAGCGACCGGCAATTAACTGCAGGGCCAGGGAGACCGCCACCAGGGCGGTCCCGAACACTACTGCCTGCAGGTGTTTTTTCGATGAGACAAACCCGGCGCACAGGGCGCTCCCCAGGACGGCTACAGCAGTCACCACGTCCGGGGAGCCCCTGACGGCAAGAAAAATTGAGGCCGCCACGAAAAAGCTCCCGCTGATTAACCTCCGCAAATGCATCATCCTTTCTCTACCAGGCTGGTCAATCTAATTGCAGGCATCTTCCGCCGCCCGGTGCCACCTCCCGTTGAGGTCGTAATAGAACGTCCCTCCCTGGCCGCACCGGTTTGTGGAAATGTAATCGAAGTTACCCGGCGCAAATCTGTCCAGGAAGTTCAGCGCCAGGGTCTTCACCCGGCCGAAAGTCCTGACGACGACGGAGGGATAGTAAGGGCTGTCCCTGTCGTCGTAGACGGTTATCCCCGTTATCCTCGCGTCACCCCCCTGGGCGGCGTCCATTTCCGGCGGGCGGTTGAGCTCGAACATGGTCCCGGCGGCGGTAAAGGCTTTGGATCCCCTGAACTCCACCCAGCGGTCCAGTACGGTGTAGGAGCACCCGCCGCAGTCGCAGCAGTATTTTTCCCAGCCGCCGTTGTCGATGAGGTCTCTTTCCAGGCCCGAGACCACGGTCGTGCCGCACGGCTCGCAGCAGGGGTCGCATTCTTCATCCCCGCAGCAGGTGGTGTACTCGCCCATGTCTATCTCCAGGGTAACGTAGCGGTCGGCGGTCATGGCCGCGGCCAGGGCGGCCGCGTCG
>NZ_JBNATZ010000284.1:0-3013 GCF_049701015.1 Desulfofundulus sp. | reverse complement strand
CTCCGGAGAACATTGCTGCCGTTTACGGTGTCCCGGTAGCGGTGGAAAGGCTGGCCGACATTACTGTAGTGGTACCGTTGTGACAGCCCGGGATAGTCCTGCCTGGTTCGAACAGGAAGATAATTTTTTCCATTGCATGGGGAGGAGTGTACACCTGGAAGTAGAAAAAATCAGGAAAATAAATACCTGTATTGCAGAGGTGCTGTAAGCTGCGCAGAACAGCCGCTTTGTTGACCTTTCTGCTGGTAATCCTGGCTTTTGCTTCCCCTGTTCTGGCCGCGCCGGGCCATAGAGCCGCGCTCGTGGTGGGCAAGATGTTTGCCACTGTGGACGGCCAGCTCAGGAAATTGGATGCTGCACCCTTCGTGAAAGAGGGCCGCGTTTTTCTTCCAGTGCGCTACCTGGCTTGTGCACTGGGCGTACCTGAAAAGGGCGTATCGTGGGCCGGAAAGACCCAAACTGTGGCGCTGAATCTCCGGGACAAACGGGACATCACTGTAAAACTCACCGTTGGGGACAAGAACATGACAGTGATTGACGGGCCGGGAGAGGGTGTTTCGGCTCAGTTTATCGTGTTCCGTACTGTACAAATGGACGTTGCTCCTTTACTGAAAAACGGCCGCACCTACCTGCCTGCCAGGTTTGTAGCCGAAGCGTTCGGGTACGAGGTGGGTTGGGACGGCGGCCGACAGGCTGTAATAATAGGGCAGCCCGGTCAGGTACCCGAAGTGCCGGCAGCCGCAGGAGCAGCCGGTAATAAACCCGCGTCAGAGAGTATCAGTAGAGAAGATTCTTTTGTTTTCGATGTACTGGGTGATTCAAAGATATTGCCGGGAAGGGAAACCTGGCAGGGCAACCGGGTACTGGCGGAGGCCGTGGAACGGATTAACCGGGATAACCCTGCCCTGGTGGTTTACCTGGGAGACGGTGTCGATCAGGGCGGGCCGGTCGAAAACCTGCTGGCTTTCAGAAAATACCTTTTAAAACTGCGGTCCCCGTGGTACCCGGTGATCGGTAACCATGAGTTGATTAGAGGGGCAGAAGCCGGTGGCCGGGCAGGAGATGGGGAAAGTAACTTTCTGCGGGTCTTTGCCGACAAACTGCCTTTCAAGGGGAGAAGTTATTATTCCTTCGACTATCGAAACTCACATTTTATCGTTTTGGATACAGCGTGGCAGAATGGGGAAGGGCCGAAAGAGGGTGAGCTGAGACCAGGCAGCCAGCAGTGGGAATGGCTCCGCCATGACCTGGCCGGTGCCCGCGTTCGGAGCAGACACATCTTTATTTTTGGCCACAAGCCGCCTGTGTCCCCTTTCCATTGTGGAGGCCCGGATACCGTTTCCAATTTGCCCGATGGTCACGGCAGCAGTTGGGGTGAACCAGAGGCTGCTGTTGAATTTATGCAAATGGTAGCCAGTTACCATGTGGACGCTGTTTTCTCCGGCCACATACACATGTTCAACCGGATGGATATACAGGGAGTGCCTTACTTTATCACTGCAGGTGCCGGCGCAAATTTGTATGCACCACCGGAATCTGGCGGCTATTATCACTACCTGCGCTGCCGCGTAGACGGGGATCAGGTTGGCTATGAAGTGGTAAAGCTGCCGGTACCGGAGTAATAAACCTGGTTTTTCCTGTTTGCTGCAGGATTTTCATTCTTGTTTTTCTCAAGGTTTCGCCCAATGTCAAGTACGCGAACATATTTCTGAAGTGAGGCCAGGGAAAAGGGCAAGGAGCTGTAGGGAGCGGTGTCTCTGCGGTTCCGGTTGGTAAGACCAGCGGCGGGACGAAGTATATCGGCAACTCGAACTTGAAGAAGTTTCACACCAGCCAGATTACTCATGCTTCCAGCTTCGGTCAAATGAGGTTCCAAAATTCTCCGGGATCGTGTAAAATTTCAGTAGACGGGCGGGTTTGAAAAACTGTAGAGGAAGGAGAGAATGAACATGAAAGTTGTTGGTATTATAGGGAGCCCCCGGCGGGGCGGCAACACTGAAACTCTGGTGGAAAGAGTGCTCGCCGGAGCGGCGGCGGCAGGAGCGGAGACCCAGGTGTTTCGCCTGAACGAAATGAACATCCGCGGCTGCCAGGCATGCTATTACTGCAAGGAGCACGGTCGTTGCCGGCAGGAAGACGATATGGTTCAGATCTACCGGGCCCTGCTTGAGGCCGATGGAATCGTGTTGGGCTCGCCGATCTATATGGGCTACGTCACTGCCCAGACCAAGCTGTTCATGGACCGCCTTTTCGCCTTCTTGAGGCCCGGCTTGAGCAGCACATTCCCTCCGGGCAAGAAATTCATTATGGTTTACTCCCAGGGAGGTGGGGACGACCGGGAGATGGTGCAGGGGATTGCTCAGCGGCTGGGAAGGATTCTCGGTATGCAGGTCAAAGGAATAGCAGGAGGCAATGGCATGAATGACCTAAACGCGGTCAAAAGCAATACTGCGTTGCTCGAAGAGGCCTTCCGTCTAGGCAAGGAACTGGTAGTGTAAAACTTGCGGTGGACTCTGGCAGCTGGGAATTGTTTATGAAGATGATAGATGATACATATACCCTAATTTCAGCCCTGCCGATAATATTCGACAGGGTTTCTTAACGTATTTTCCCGGAAGCGGTTCAATTGGATCTGCTGCAAAATGATGAAGGTATCAACCCCGGCGATAAATAAAAGCTCCTAGCGACCAGTCGGAGAGTAGAAGAGAACGGTGTTGGAATATTACCGGACGAAGCACGGCTTCAAAACGGCAAGGTCAGGAGCAGAAAGATAATTTTTCTTATTTCTGGGGAGGAACCCGCGCCGGGAGATAGAAACAAGTTAGGGGAATACCTGGTCATACCATGATGTCCAAGACAGTGCTGAATCAGACCTATTGTAAAGTAGCCCTCAATAAAACCGGCATTCCGGGCTACCGCTACTGCCTGAACCCTTATATCGGCTGTTCCCACGGGTGTCGTTACTGCTATGCGGACACGGTGCTCCGTTTTTCCGGCCACTCCGGGAAATGGG
>NZ_JBNATZ010000283.1:0-3033 GCF_049701015.1 Desulfofundulus sp. | reverse complement strand
AGGCGGAAAGCCGGATAGTACTGCGACAAGTCCCGCAGTTTGAGCTCCGTGGGAGGTGAGGGTAAAAAACGAAAGGAAGATTTTTGCAAAGGAGGTGAAACGGCCATGGAAATCAATTCCACAACCCGTGTGGCGGAACAGCCATCTTCTCCGGGCACCATTGCATCCGGTGCACCCCCTTCCAGCACTTTTCTTGACCTCTTAATGCAACTGCTGGGTACAACCGGGGAAGGTGCGGCCACTGCAAACGCAGCTGGTGGGGATTTCAACACAGGTACGGAAACCGGGGGCGAGCAGGAGCCGGAAGCCGGTCCTTTACAGGGGTTTTTGACCGATCTCATGTCACTGTTGCCGTCTCATGACATTACTTGTGACGAACCGCCCACACCGGTATTGAACGGCTCCGAAAAGGAGGCAGGAGAAGACACCGGGAAACACGGAACTGTGATGCCAGCTGACTGGACAGCCCTCCTGGCGGCAATCCTGAACCTTTACAACAAACAGGGAGGTAAAACATTTGAAACCCTCCTGGAGGCCGGCAATAACAGCGGCCAGAGTGTGCCCACCATAGCCGCTGCTACCCTGGCAGGCCAGCTCCAGGAAGCAGCAGGATTTCTGCCTGTGCAGACCATAGATGCGGCGGGACAGGCCGGGCAAAACACAAAGACCTTAAAGCCAGCCCTGCCTGGCTTGCAGCAGGACGGTATGGGTATCTCTCCAGGTGACAATGGCCGGGGGCAAAAGGTTATCTTACAGTCGTCAAGGCTTCTTGCGTTACAAGTACCTGACGCCGGGGCGGCAAATGGTGGTGCACTGAATGTTCAACAACTCGAAAGTTACCTGCTTAAATTTCCCCCTTCACAACTCGTGCAACAAAATGGAAGGGAAGTCATACCTCAAAAGGTTGGTTCCGGGGAAGAGAGGTTGTTGAACGGGTACTCCGTTCCTGAGGGTAAAGTAGCGGGGGTACCGCCTGGCATGAACCTGCAAAGTAAAACCCCGGGGGACGTTCTGGATTTCAGCGATGCGGGGAACCCGAATACCCGGAGTGGTGTGGCACCCCGGCCGATCGTACAGGATGCGACTTCTCCCGTCGTGCCCCGTAACAACAGTGCAGGCTCCCCGAGCCGCAACCCGGCGCAGTACCAGTCAACCAGTCCCGCTGGAGAGGGGATTATCGGAATTTCCAATAATTCGGCCCATACAGTAGTTCACCAGGAAAATTTAAACCCGGTGCAAATGCCGGCTTTAATCGTGCGGGTGTTGCGGGAGGCTGTGGCGAGGAATGTCGAGGGGCAGACCCACCTCTGGTTCAAGCTTGAACCGGAGCACCTGGGTGAGGTTATGGTCCGCCTGGTCTACCGGCACGGGGATGTGAGCGCCCACTTCCTGGCAAGTAACGCCGCGGCCGGAGACGCCCTTGAAAGCGCCTTGCCTCAGCTGCGCGAGAACCTTGCTGCTCAAAACCTGCACCTCCAGAGCGCTTCGGTATCGGTGGGACATGACGGCGGTACCTCACCCCGTGGCGATTACCAGCAACCGGGGTACAACTCCGGGCGGCCACACGGTGGCTCTGGTGAAGGAGCGGGCGGGAGTGCCGGTTATGAACCGGCGGCGGATCCATTACCTGATGTCATCAACTTTTTCGTTTGAAGGTGGGATGTACAGTGGAAGTTAATCAAGTTGATTCCGCAAGCAGCATTTACTACAATCCGCAAGACAAATTACAGCCCCCCAAAAAGGAACTGGACAAGGATGCCTTTTTGCAAGTACTGGTCGCCCAGCTGCGCTACCAGAACCCCATGAGTCCCATGGACCAGGACCAGTTCATGTCTCAGATGACGCAAATTACGGCCCTGGAACAGATAATGAACCTGAACAAGAGCATGGAAACACTCCTGCAGACAGAGGAGCTCTCGCTGGCCGCCAATCTGGTCGGCAAGCAGGTGACGGTGGTGGGACAGGACGGCCGGGACGTTGAGGGATCGGTGGAAAAGCTCATTATCAACGAAAACGGTATCAAAGTAGTGATTAACGGCACTCCCTATGACTATGATACGGTAAAGGAGATCCGGGGTTAAATGGACGCCAGGGTCAGCGGATTTTGGCCGGAACCGGTAATTCTCGAAAATCCCAGGCCGGCCAACCAGAGCCGGAGGGATGTAAAAGCCCCGAAGGCATCATTCAATGAACTGCTTCAACGTGAACTGGGTAACGTTACGTTGAAGCTATCCGCCCATGCCGAAAAACGCCTGCGGGAGCGCAACATCACCCTGAATGATGCCGACATGGAGAAAATCAGCAGGGCGGTCAACCTGGCCGCCAGCAAGGGGGTGCGAAATTCACTGGTCATATACCACGACCTGGCGCTCGTAACAAGTGTGCAGAACCGCACGGTGGTGACAGCCCTGGACCGCCATTCCGAAACCGGGCGCGTTTTCACCAACATTGACGGTGCCGTAATTGTCGAGTAACGGCCGGACCGCAAGGAGGCCGCACAGCCGCTGAACGACGGAGGCGGCGGAGAATAAAAGTCGGAGGTCGAAAGTCGGAAGTTGGAAAAGAGACCGGAATACTCGTGGATCTACGTGAGGTGAGAATAAAAGTGATACAGTCCATCTATACCAGCCTGGCCGGGATGCTCAGCCACCGCACGCGCATGGACGTTCTGGCCAACAACATCGCCAACATTAACACCACTGGCTATAAAGCGGCCCAGGCCAGTTTTCAGGATACCCTTTATCAAACCATAAACGCCGGGAGCGCACAGAACAACCCTTCCCAGGTGGGGACGGGTGTCATGCTGGCCGCTGTAATCAACAACTTCAACCAGGGACCGCTCGTGCAAACCGGTCGGTCGCTGGACCTGGCCATTAACGGGAACGGTTTTTTCGGTGTAAAAGCAAGCGATGAGAGCGGAGACAAGATTTACTATACCAGGGAAGGATCCTTTTCAGTGGACAAAGATGGCTACCTGGTCAACCCAAACGGCTTGAAGCTGGTTGACGCGAACGGAAACGAAATAAAACTGGA
>NZ_JBNATZ010000282.1:0-3035 GCF_049701015.1 Desulfofundulus sp. | reverse complement strand
CGACACCCTGATTAAAAGTCAGGTGCTCTACCATCTGAGCTAATGGCCCACAATAACATCACCGCTAGTAATGATACTATAGACGAGTACAGGTGTCAACACAAAATTTAAGGCCGGTTCGCAAGTTTACTGTATTGTGCTTCGCGATACCTGATTGGCACCGGCATCTGCCCGGCCGGTGGTCAGTCGCATAACCACCGGCCTTCCGGCGGATCCTGAGAAAATTAGAACACGTCCCGCGTAATAATGGTTTCTTCCCGGCCGGGGCCCACGCCAATAATGGCTATGGGAACGCCTACCACCTCGGTGATGCGCTCAAGGTAACGGCGGGCATTGAGAGGCAGGTCCTCATAACGACGGACCCGGCTGATATCTTCCTGCCAGCCGGGCCACTCCTCGTAAACCGGCTCGCAGGCAGCCAGCACCTTGAGGGTGGCCGGGAACTCGGTCAGGATTTCCCCTTTGTAGCGGTAGGCAGTACACAGGCGGATGGTTTCCAGGCCGGTAAGTACGTCCAGCTTGGTAATGGCCAGGTAGTCCAGTCCGTTAACCCGCACCGCATAGCGGGCCACAACGGTATCAAACCACCCACAGCGGCGCGGCCTGCCGGTGGTGGTGCCAAACTCCCCACCCCGGGAGCGTATATGGTCCCCCAGGGAATCTTTCAGCTCCGTAGGGAAGGGGCCCTCACCCACCCTGGTGACATAGGCCTTGGCCACACCCATCACCCGGTCAATGCGGGTGGGACCAATGCCCGTACCGGTGCAGGCTCCGGCAGCTACGGGATGGGATGAGGTTACGTAGGGGTAGGTGCCGTGGTCGATATCAAGGAGGGTACCCTGGGCACCTTCAAAAAGGACCTTCCTGCCCTGTTCGATAGCGTCGTTTACGATCACGGATACATCTGCCACGAAAGGCTTCAACCGCCGGCCGTATTCCAGATAGGCGGGTAGAATCTCCTCCAGCCTGAATTCCTCGCTCCCGTAAATCATCCGGAACAGCTGGTTCTTATTTTCGAGGTACCGTTCCAGGAGACCCGGGAATTCTTCTTCATCCACCAGTTCAGCCATGCGAATCCCAACCCGGGCGGTTTTGTCGGTGTAGGCCGGACCAATGCCACGGCATGTGGTACCGATACGGAGGGCACCTTTTTTTTCTTCCTCGCACTGGTCCTGCCGACGGTGGTAGGGGAGGATGACATGGGCCCGGGCGCTTATCCGAAGGTTGGCAGTGGAAATCCCCCGGGCAGCCAGTTGATCCAGCTCGTTCAGGAGAACCTCCGGGTCAACCACCACACCGTTTCCAATCAAACACAGTTTGTCGGGGTACAGGATGCCCGAGGGAACCAGGTGCAGCTTGAACTGCTGGCCTGCCACAACCACCGTGTGGCCGGCGTTGTTACCGCCCTGGTAGCGCACAATGAGGTCCGCCTTCTCAGCAAGAAAGTCCGTAATCTTACCCTTCCCCTCGTCTCCCCACTGGGCACCCACCAGCACTAGCGTTGACATGCTCTACTTATCCCCCCACTTATTCAGAATTTCCCGCGCCGCTACGACCCCGGATACCGACGCCTGAGCCAGACCTCTGGTTATTCCTGCCCCGTCGCCGGCAGCGAACAGGTTCCGTACCTGGGTCTCCAGCCCCCGGGTCAGGGCCAGGCGGGAAGAATAAAATTTTACTTCCACCCCGTATAGGAGTGTGTAACGGGAATAAATCCCCGGCGCGACTTCATCCAGTGCTTTTAACATTTCCACAATGGCCACCAGATGCCGGTACGGGAAAACCAGGCTCAGGTCACCCGGCGTGGCCTGTTTCAGGGTGGGAACGGTGAGGCACTTGCGCATCCTTTCCTCCGTGCTCCTTCTCCCGGCCAGGAGGTCGCCCAGCCGCTGGACAATAACCCCACCGCCCAGAAGATTGGCCAGGCTGGCAATGTACTTGCCATAGGCAATGGGCTCTTTAAAAGGTTCGGTGAAGGTTTTGCTGACCAGAACAGCAAAGTTGGTATTACCGGTTTTACGATAGGCATGGGTATGACCGTTCACAGTAACCAGGCCATCGTTGTTCTCCATGACCACTTCACCGTAGGGGTTCATGCAAAAAGTACGCACTTTATCGTCAAAGTCGCGGGAATAATAGATAAACTTGGCTTCATAGAACACCCGGGTGAGAGGCTCCATCACTGGGGCCGGTACTTCCACCCGCACGCCGATATCCACCGGGTTCACCACCATGGTCAGCCCCAGCGTCCGGGCCTGCCCTGCCAGCCATTCGGCTCCTTCCCGGCCGGGAGCCAGGACCACATGTCGGCCGTAAATGATTTCCCCCCCGGTGGTAATTATGCCCCGCACTTGATTATTTTCTGTCAGGATGGAATCAACCGGGCAGGAGGTACGGATTTCCACTCCACCTGCCAGCAGGTATTGTTTCATGCGGGCCAGGACCTCCTGGCACCGGCCGGTACCAAGATGGCGAATAGCCACGGGAATCAGTTTGAGTTCCGCCTGAGCCGCACGGTGCTGGAACTCTTCTATGGCTTCGGCATGCTCCAGGCCATAGACAGTCTCCGGTGCTCCAAATTCCCGGTATATTTTATCCACATAATCAATCAACTCACCCAGAGTTTCTTCTCCGATATACTGTTCCAGGCTGCCCCCAATCTCCGTGGAAAGGGTCAACTTGCCGTCGCTGAAAGCTCCAGCGCCGCCCCACCCGCAGATGGTGGAGCAGGGGTTGCATTGAAAGCAGGCAACATTCTTTTCTCTGGAGGGACATTTTCGCTGTTCCAGATCCCGCCCCTTTTCCAGCATGAGAACTTTTAGGCCGGCCTTTTGCCTGACCAGCTCCAGGGCCGTAAAAATGCCGGCGGGACCAGCACCGACAATTATCACGTCGTAAACCTGTACCATTTTTTAAATCCCTCCTTAGAGCTACTCCCGGGCATGTTCGTTTTTTCACCACTTACAACAGGCATGATGCCAAACACAGTGATTCTAGCAAAGTAACAGGGGTATGTCAAGAGCAACCCTCTTTCA
>NZ_JBNATZ010000281.1:0-3061 GCF_049701015.1 Desulfofundulus sp. | reverse complement strand
AGAGATGCAGTACACCACCCTGTTCCTCAACCGGATCCTGTCGAAAAATATAATAGAGCGAAATTCAAACAATTCCAAGGTTCCCTTTCCGCTTTTAATTCTCGCCTCAAAACCTCCGGCAAGTTGACTTTAGCGGCCACGAAATCTCCCCATTTCCCGGAGTGGCCGGAAAAACGGAGCACCGTGTCCGCATAGCAGTAACGGCACCCGTGGGAACAGCCGACATAAGGGTTCAGGCAGTAGCGTTAACCCGGAATGCCGGTCCTGCTGAGAACCGTTTTGCAGCAGGTTGGGCTTATCGCTGCTCTGGACATTTCAACGTGGCTCCGTTCTTCCCGGAGATTCAGCGCCACAGTTTGGGTCTTTCCGGCCCACGATACGCCCTTTTCAGGTACGCCCAGTGCACAAGCCAGGTAGCGCACTGGAAGAAAAACGCGGCCCTCTTTCACGAAGGGTGCAGCATCCAATTTCCTGAGCTGGCCGTCCACAGTGGCAAACATCTTGCCCACCACGAGCGCGGCTCTATGGCCCGGCGCGGCCAGAACAGGGAAAGCGAAAGCCAGGATTACCAGCAGAAAGGTCAACAAAGCGGGTGTTCTGCGCAGCTTACAGCACCTCTGCAATACAGGTATTTATTTTCCTGTTTTTTTCTACTTCTCCCTCCAGGATAAATTTATATCCCACACCCCACACGGTTTTAATACGCCATGCGCATGAGAATGGCTCCAGTTTCTCCCGGATCCGGTTGATGTGCACATCTACGGTCCGGGTGTTGCCCTCAAAGTTGAAACCCCACAGTTGCCGCAGGAGAGACTCGCGGTGAAGATGCGGTTGGGGTGGGAGGCCTGGAAAACGGGTATGCCCGGGGCAACCTGCCTTTGGCCCCTGTTCAGGTACCACCACGTGGCCACTCCGTCTTCACGACTGCCGCAGATCATAATGCGTCTCGGCGACAGGGGGCCACTGGTGGTGGAGTTGCGGAAGGACCTCAACGAGCTGGGTGCAAAGCTCAGGGACATGGTTTACGATACTGTGAGTAAAGGCGAGTTGACTGCAGACGTTATGGGACGTGTTGAAACCACCATCCAGCTGCTTGTGAACGATTTCGGTGATGGATGTCGTCTTAAGGTGGGCAGCCCGCAAATAAAAATAAATAAAAATTATATTTGTTAAAAGGACAGGTATGGATATGAACCGCCTTCGCTTTGTTAAGATCAGGCAGATCTTCCCCCGGCCGGTAGTGCACGATATCCGGGACCGCGTATTGAGGGAGATGGAAAGAATCAATTTTCGCAAAAGAATAAAGCCCGGTCAGAGGGTTGCCATTACTGCTGGTAGCCGCGGCATCAAGAATATTACCATCATTTTAAAGGCGGTGGTGGAAGCCGTCAGGATGGCTGAAGCTGAGCCCTTTGTTATCGGTGCAATGGGGAGTCACGGCGGAGGGACGGCACGGGGACAGGAGGAAATCCTGACCAGCCTGGGGATAACCCGGGAAACATTGGGGTGTCCGGTATTGACCTCGGCGGAAGCGGTGGAAATAGGTCAAACCCCCGGCGGGATAAAAGCTTTTTGTGATGTAAACGCCTGGGACGCTGACGGGATCATCGTATGCAACCGTATTAAACCTCATACTTCCTTTCACGGTCCTGTGGAGAGTGGTTTGATGAAGATGATGGCCGTGGGGCTGGGTAAGGTAAAGGGAGCATCCTTTATCCACCGCGTCAGTCCAATGGAAATATCCACTACACTTATAGATATCGGTGAAATTTTTATCCGGTCGGGCAAGATTTTGGCCGGTGTGGGTGTAGTGGAAAATAGCTACGACGATACGGCTATCATCGAGGCGGCTGCCCCGGAAGAAATATTGGATATGGAACGGCGGTTGTTGGCTGAGGCTTACCGCTTGATGCCGCGCCTGCCTGTGGATAGGCTGGATTTTTTGATTGTCAGGGAAATGGGCAAGAATATCAGTGGCACGGGTATGGACACCAACGTAATTGGGAGAATCAGAATGGTTGGGGTGCCTGAACCTGCGTCTCCCTTAATTACCCGGATTGTTGTGCTTGATTTGACCGGGGCGTCTCATGGTAACGCTACAGGTATTGGGTTGGCAGATTTCACCACCAGGAGGCTGGTCGATAAAATGGACCGGCAAAAGACCTATCTCAACTGTATTACCAGTGGAAACGTTCAGCGAGCGATGCTCCCCATGGTGATGCCTGACGACCGGGCAGCTGTAGAGGCAGCCATGGAGAGCCTTGCTCCACGTGGGGCCGTTGACCATTTGCAGGGGGCTTTGATCAAAAATACCCTGGAACTGGAGTACCTGTGGGTTACTGAAAATCTGGCCGGGAAATTGAGCCAGCGGACGGATATTGAAGTTTTGGGACCGGCGAGCCCTCTTGTCTTTCGCGATGGTACCCTTGTTCTGGAAGCATAAGGATTCTCAGGTTACCGGTTTTACTTTGGTCAATGCGTAAAATGCCTGGTTTGCTCGCGGGGTACACCTTTCCACAGTAGGAAGCCTGCTGCCGGTAAGATGCTCAGAAGGGCGAAAAGTGTGGCTACGGCAAAGGTGTCCTGGAAAGCGAGTGCTCCCGCCAAACGTGACACTTGTAAATATAAGGTTTGTAATGCAGCTACGTGGGCATCGAAAGACCCCATTCCTGTAGTTTGCCACATGGCTGTCAGCTGGTTGTTCAAGAATCCCGCTCCGGGCGAGTCGATGCTTATCCCTTCAGCCAGCCGGCTGTACTGAATGTCTTGGCGGGATTCCAGGATACTGGCCAGAATCGCCACGCCTACCGCACTGGCTACCTGCCGGAGCATGTTCAGCAGAGAAGAAGCCTGACCGGTCAGCTGGCGGGGTACGGCGTTTAAACCTGTGGTTATGGCCGGCATGGTACCCAGACCCATGCCTATTCCCAGCATGACCAGGGTTACGGTTATGGCGTGGATGCCGGTATTCAACTCAAGTGTCGTGAAGGAGTACACGGCACAGGTGAGGATAAGCATGCCCGGGATTACCAGCAGGGCTGGTCTCACTCTATTTACCAGC
>NZ_JBNATZ010000280.1:0-3099 GCF_049701015.1 Desulfofundulus sp. | reverse complement strand
CCAGGAAGACGCCGGCCTGGAGGGTTGAAAAAATTACGAAAGGGCAGTGGGGCTATTACTGGACGGATGACGGCAGGGCGGGCTGTTCCAGGCCGGGGTTCTTCGCCCAGCCCCGGGATGTGTTGTATGAGAGCGGGAGAGCACTGACGCTGTACCTGCCGGTAATTGCTTCTGCCGCTTTTTGGATAAAAGGTTTCCTGGTGTTAGGGGTCCTTCAGTCGAACCCCGCGTTCGTAATAGCAATATTGATGTTTGTGTGCGTTTTGTGGAACATCAAAGAATTTCTCTGGAAGCAAAAAGACTCCTTCTGGATGAACCTGCTTGTTCCCCGGAACAGCATTTTGCTGCTTTGAATATCGCAGAGTTTGCACCTGAAATGGAAAGAAATTCTTGCGGGTGGGTGATTTTGCATGATATAATATTAACAGCAATACAGTTGAAAGGGTTGTTGAGAATGCATATAGTTAATGTAACAGATATCCGGCAAAACGCCAGCAAGATAATTGCCCGGGTGGTGGAAACCGGTGAGCCCGCGGTAATCCTCCAGCGTTCGAAACCCGTCGTGTATATGGTTGAAGCCTCCGCCTATGAAGAAATGTTAAAGAAACTGGAACAGGCTGAAAAACTCTTCAGGATGGCTGAAACTAAAAAAGTCCTGCAGGAAATAACCAGGCTGAGGGAAAAAATGGCCCAGAGGGGCAAGCAGTGGGACTCTGTACCCCTTATCCGGGAGTTGCGGGAGGGCAGGGTACGTTGAGCCGCTACGTATGCCTGGACAGCAGCGTACTGATCAAGCTCCTCACCTGGGAAGAAGGGAGTAATGCCGCAGCGTTCCTGATGGAACGCATTATTGAATCCGGACGGACAATAGTATTGCCCGCTTTTGCCTGGGCCGAGGTGGGCAGTGTATTGCGCCAGAAAGCCAGGAGAAAAGAAATAACCCCGGAGGAAGCGGAAGAAGCCTGGCGCATGTTCGGCAGGTTAAAGATTATAACCTACCTGGAAAATGAAAAGGTATCGGCTGCGGCATGGGACATCGCCGTAAAAGAAAATCTTTCTACACTTTACGATGCCGCTTACCTGGCGGTAGCAGAGATAGCTGCCAGAGAATCTGAGGGAGGTGTTTGTGAATTCTGGACCGCCGATGAAAGGCTGGTGAACACGCTGGGCGGAAGGAAGAAATACGTAAAACTGCTTCAGGAGATTTGAACTGTGATTGCAAAAGAAAGGAAGGAGTTTTTAATGCCAATGCGTAAACTGGCCATTCTACTAACAGCCGTTCTCCTAGCCCTGTCGATTATCACCGTCCCTGCCGTAGCGCAGGAGGGGGCAGGAGTTCAGGCGGACGGGAACCCTGCAAAGTCCGCTGTATTTGCAGTGGGAGTCAGGGAATATTTCCTGGGGAATTCACCGGTGGGGGTTAAGATGGACGCCGCCCCGTTCGTGGCGAACGGCAGGACTTACGTACCCTTGCGTTATTTGGCGAACGCCCTGGGGGTGGAAGACAGGTACATAACCTGGGATGCAAAGTCCGGTCTGATAACGCTGGGTCAGCCGGGGCACCCCGCGATTGTGTTGAGTATCGGCAGCAGGCGAATAAAAACCGGCAGCCAGGCCGGGCAGATGGACGTGGCCCCGCTGGTGCGTAACGGCCGGACGTACCTTCCCGCCCGCTGGGTGGCCGAGGCCCTGGGTTACCAGGTCGAGTGGGACCCGTCCAGGAACTGGGTCGTGTGCTGGCCCAGGGGTAAGTCAAAGCCGGACGTGACCCGGGTAAGTGAGGGCCTCCGCGGCTGGAAGTGGACGGAGGTGGGCTACAAGCTGCCCGACCCGCAGGGGGAGTTGATTGACAGGGAAGAATCCAGGGGGCTTGTAGATCAAGCTTATAGGACCAAAGCAGGTTTGACGATGATGTTTTATTATAAACTCGGTTACATTGATAACAGAGAATTAGAATTAGGCATTGCTCTTCCGGATGATCCATATCATCCGGGAACTCTGGCAGCGTTCGATCAGGCCGAAGCGATCTTAACGAGTAAGTTCGGACCCGAGTTTGCAGGAAAAGTGATGAGCTGTGCACGGCAGCACAAGAGCTGGAGGGACAGCACGCCTGCAACGTTTTTTACGGCGCCCAATGGGCAGAAAGTTAGAGTACATGGGAGCGATTCGATTGAAATTATGATCTATAAAAGTTAGAGATGTAGAGTGCCGCCAAAAGGCGGCTCTATTTTTTTGGGGGGAAAGACACGATGAGAGGGGTGGTGACGTAAAAGAAGTATTTTGAACCCCCACAAACAAAAGGAGGGAGAAGAGGGTGAGAT
Organism: Desulfofundulus sp.; assembly: GCF_049701015.1. Taxonomy (NCBI): domain Bacteria; kingdom Bacillati; phylum Bacillota; class Clostridia; order Eubacteriales; family Peptococcaceae; genus Desulfofundulus; species Desulfofundulus sp. Next base: position 778 of record NZ_JBNATZ010000280.1, on the reverse strand, counting down.
GAATGCGGCTCTTCAAACGCTGTGTGTCCCTGGCCATGGTCCTGGTCATGCTTGTGACGATCTTCCTGCCCGTGGTTCCTGCAGCCTGGGCCTACGTGGACGACGACAAGAGCGATATACCGATAAATAAGGACACTAGAGTTTATATTACAAAAGGAGACAATGTAAAATACGTCCAGTCCGGAAATTACAAGTATGTAAAACTTGCTGACATCTACTCCAGGAGCGGTACTGCTCTTGGCCGGGGGATGTACTTCGAGAAGGCTGGCTCCCCTTTGGCCGAAGGCTACGTAATGCTCAAATGGTCGCTCATATCCGACTGGGCGAGGGAACTGAACGGCAGCCCGGATTTCGTGAGCTCTCACCTGTGGGGCCTGGGGAACATCATCACCGCCGAGGGGTACACCGCCAAGAGGATTCACATCCGCGACCTGGCGGACCTCTGCGGTACGAGTGACGTCAGCTGGGACAAGTCCCAGTACAAGGTGACCATCGGTATTACCCAGAACCCCACGGCTTTCATCGGCGGGCCGACGCAGGCCCGGCAGGGCGACACGGTAAGCATACCGATCAGGGGGACGTCCTACGTTACGTCTTCCGACTGGAGGAACAAGGTATCCTACGAATTTTACGCGGACAGCCAGCAGCTGAAAAGCAACAGCCTGAACTCCAGCAGTTTCAGCGATTCAGTCAGCTACCAGGTGACCAAGTCCCCCGGGAGCACCGTTACACTGCGTTTAAAGGTGACCGACGGTGTTGGACGGAGCACGGAAATAAC
>NZ_JBNATZ010000279.1:0-3104 GCF_049701015.1 Desulfofundulus sp. | reverse complement strand
TGCGCCTGGTGGCCACGCAGCCTCCGCTGCCGTGCAACGGCCTGGTGGTGCCCCGGAATTCGGTGCTCTGGGAGCTGGCGGTCATAGGTGAAATGGCCGCGGGCGTGGCCCACGAACTGAACAGTCCCATGACCGTGATCATTGGCAACGCCCAGATGCTGCAGCGTGAGCTGGGGCCTGAGCACCCGGCTTCCCAGTTGCTCAGGGATATCGTTACCTGCGGCCTGCGCTGCAAAAAGATAATCCAGAACCTGCTCACCTTTGCCCGCCAGGAACCGCCGGTGGTAGCCTCCACCGACCTCAATGAGGTGGTGGAAAGAGTGCTGAGCCTGGTTAAGTATCAGATTAACCGGAACGGGATAAATGTCTACACGGACCGCGCCCCGGACCTGCCCAGGGTGGCCGCCAACGGCCAACAGCTCGACCAGGTTTTGATCAACCTGTTGCTCAATGCCCGGGATGCTTTAGAAGGGGTGGAAAGGGAAAGGTATATTCATATCCGCACCGGGGTGCGCAGGGATGAAAATGGGCGGCGTTATGTAGTCGTGACTGTTCAGGATAACGGGCAGGGGATTTCCCCTGAAAATATGAACCGGGTTTTTGATCCCTTTTTTACGACGAAAGAAGCTTCCCGGGGTACCGGGCTGGGATTGAGCGTGAGCCTTGGCATTGCCCGGGCCCACGGGGGGACCATCGAAGTAGAGAGCCGCCCGGGTGAGGGGAGCACCTTCACGCTGGTTCTCCCCTTGGAGGAGGGCCGGTCCTAGATTTTCCATGCTCGAGTTCTAAATACAGCCTGTTTCCGGAGGGATTATTTTGTCTCTACAGGCACGTATCCTGGTGGTAGATGATGAAGTGGAGGTAGGCACCTTTTTCCGCTGCCTGCTGGAAAGAAAAGGGTACCGGGTAACCGTAGCTACAAGTGGCCAGGAGGCCCGCGAGGCCATTAACGACCAGAAGTTTCACGTGGCGGTGGTTGATTTAAAGCTGCCCGATTTCGATGGCCTGTTCCTGCTCCAGGAGGTAAAAAAGGTACAGCCCGGCTGTGAAGTCATAATCATGACGGGGTACAGCACCACCAGGACGGCTGTGAGGGCCATTCAACTGGGGGCTTACGATTACATTGAAAAGCCCTTCGAGGACATTTCGCAAATCGAGGCCTTGATCGATAAAGCCCTTGATTTTGCAGGTGGTGCTGAAGAGAGGAAAAAAAGGCTTTCCACCGCCGAATGGGGCCATATTGCCGCTCAGGCGGGAATAATTGTCGGGAACAGCCGGGCCATGAGCCAGCTTCTTTCCGTGGCTTTTAAAATTGCCCGCAAGGATGTTAACGTCCTGATCCAGGGGGAAACCGGCACCGGCAAGGAAGTGCTGGCCCGCTTCATCCATGCGGCCAGCCACCGGAGCGACCGCCCCTTTATTCCCGTTAACTGCGGTGCGCTGCCGGAAAATCTTCTGGAAAGCGAGTTGTTTGGTCATGAAAAGGGTGCGTTTACAGGTGCCACCGGCCAGCGCAAGGGTATTTTCGAGCTGGCCAACCATGGCACACTGTTCCTGGATGAAATTGGTGAGGCCAGTCTGTCCATCCAGGTAAAGCTCCTCCGGGTGCTGGAAACCGGGGAGTTCATGCGGGTGGGGGGAGAAAAACCCATTAAAACCGATGTCCGCGTAATTGCCGCCACCAATGTGGATCTGGAGCAGGCCGTCAGGGAAAAGAACTTCCGGGAAGACTTATTTTACCGGCTTGACGTGGTACGGCTGCATCTCCCCCCATTAAGGGAACGTAAAGAAGATATTCCGGTGCTGGTCAATCATTTTTTGAATGAGCTTGCTGGACGTGGAACAGGCCAGAGTATAAAAATCTCCCCTGAAGCAATGAAAATCATGGTGCAGTATTCCTGGCCGGGCAACGTGCGGGAACTGGTTAATGCCATCCACCAGGCCGCGGCCCTGTGCGACGGTACGGTAATTTTACCCGGGCACCTCTCCAACCGCATAACCGGTGCCCTTAACCGTTTCCCCAGGGCGGCTTCGGCGTCCCCGGATGACAAGCCGGAGGGCTCACCTTTTTTAGCGCAACTGCAAAACCTGGTGCGTTCAAGGGATTTCCTGGCCGGCCTCGAGGACGGGGAACTGCCACGGATTTTTCATTTGTTAAAGGTACTGGAAAAAAGCGTGCTGGAGGTGATGTTCCGCAGGGGCGTTCCCTGCCCGCCTCCCGCAACCATAGAGCAAATGGAAAGGGAAGCCATCAATCAGGCCCTGGTTTATTCCCGCGGCAACATTACCCTGGCCGCCCGTATCCTGGGTATCGGACGGAATACTCTCTACCGGAAATTAAAAGAGATGCAGGGCGAAGCAGGAAACAGCTAATTTACAGGGAACATCGTTAGACCCTCGCTCCGGCGTTCCGCGCAAGATGAGCCCCGTGCGTCCATATATACCGGAAAGTTCAGCTTTTCACATATGGCAGGTCAACCGCTTTCCAGCTGAAAGCGGTTTATTTCTTGATAGGGGCCGCTTCTGAATTCCTAAACTGAAACTCCCCGCTCCAAATTGGCTGAGTTTTTGTCCCGTAATGGAACGATCTCGTCACGGGTAACCGTTAATGCAACGAATTTCAAGACTTTTATTACTGGTATGAAAAATGCTTTACTTTAAATAATAAAAATAAAAATCCTTACAGGAGAGGAATAAATGAGTGTCTATTCCTCTTCTGGAACATTAAAGTACAGGAGGCGGTTTTAAATGGCATTGGGTGAACAGGTTTACGGGTATTACATCCCTACGGTGAACCTCATGGGTATCGGGGCTCACAAAAAGGTCGGGGAACAGGTGAAAATTCTCGGCGGCAGGAGGGTGCTCATTGTAACTGATGCCTATCTGGCCAAGTCCGGCATGGCCGACCAGATTAAGGCGCAGGTGGAAGAGACCGGCGCCGAGGCCATTATCTTTGCCGGAGCCGAGCCCAATCCCACCGATATCAACGTCCATGACGGCTTGAAAGTGTTCCAGGAAAACCGGTGCAACATGATCATTTCCCTGGGCGGCGGCGCCCGGCCGGTATCCATCGCCTCCCTGTCGGGGATGAAAGATCAAACCAT
>NZ_JBNATZ010000278.1:0-3106 GCF_049701015.1 Desulfofundulus sp. | reverse complement strand
TCACTCTATTTACCAGCAGTCCGGAGATGGGTAAAATTGCTGCTGCGGCCAGTGCTTCCGGAAGCAATATCAGGCCGGTTTTCATGGGGCTGTATCCCTGGAGTTCCTGGAGAAAAACCGGCAACAGGAAAAGACAGCCTACGATTGACATAATGGAAAATACGCTTAAAAGCATGGAGAGGCTGTAAATGGGGCTGGTAAACAAGCGCAGTTCCAGCAGCGGACGAGGGTGCCCCAACTCCCATAATATAAATAGAAGGAGGAGAAAAATGGATATCACCAGGAGGTACACAATATAAGGGGTACCCCAGCCGTCTGTCGGCCCGTTGCTCAAGGCCAGCAGCAGGCCTCCCAGGCCGCCGGCGGACAACAGGAACCCCCAGAGATCCAGTTTTTCCGGTTGTGTTTCAAATTCATCCAGTGTGATGTAAGTTAACAATATGGTTATAATCCCTACAGGTATGTTGATGAAAAAGATCAACCGCCAATCAGCGTGTTCCACCAGATAACCGCCGAGTACCGGGCCCAGGGCCGGGGCGGCAAGAAGCGGTACGCCTATCAGCCCCATGGCGAGCCCCCGTTCCTTTTCTGTGAATATCTTGTAAAGGATGGCTATCCCCAGTGGCATAATCATGCCACCTCCAACTGCCTGGATGACCCGGAAAAAGATCAGGGAATGCAGGTTCCAGGCCAGTCCGCATAAGGCCGAGCCGGTGGTGAAAAGTATGATACTGGTCAGGAACACCTTTTTCATACCCCGGGTGGTGGCCAGATAGTCCGTAATGGGAATGACTATGCCCAGGGTCATCATATAGGCGGTGGCTACCCATTGTACCTCGTTTACGCTTACATTGAAAACCGACATCAAATTGGGAATAGCTACATTTACGATAGTCATGTCCATCAAATCCATGGACATGCCTGTTATGATTGTAAACAGCGCCATCCATTTGCCGAAGGTGCGGGTCATATCCCGGAATCCCTCCGTCTCCCTTAGTTATCGTTTCAAGCTTTGTTTTCAAGTGACCAAATAATCCAAACAACCCCAATAAACCAAAGAATGGACCGAAAAAAATACCCTTGAAACCCAAAAAACCAAAATTTACTTTGATTATATCTGCTGCCTCATGAAATGTCAACGCCCTTATACACGGCCTGAATTGACCGTTCAAAAAGCACTAAGCCAGCAAGGCAGCCACTACTCCCACCAGGAAAATACCATCGAATACCCCTGCTCCTCCTATGCTTAATACGTGTGCACCCAGTTGCCTGAACCGGTGCAGGTTTAACAGGTCAGCTCCTATGAGCGTACCCCAAACACCGGCAATATAGGCTACCGGTGCGGCGTCTTGGCCGGCCAGCAGTAAAGCTGCTGCTGCAGCTACCAGCGGAGGGATAAAAGCGGGCAGGGAAATACCCACTCCCGGTACAGGGCGGGCCAGGGCTCTGGCCACTATGGTTACAATAAGTACGGCTATTAATGCGGGCCAGAAGGGCGTGCGTTTCAACAGGTACAGACTGAAAACAACAGGAATTATAGCACCCCCCACGTTTACGGCAATTACCTGTTCACGCACTCTCGGTGGATAATAAAAGAGAAAGGGGAAGAAGAACCTTTCCTCCTCGACTACGAACCTCCGGCGTGATACAGGAATATTAATCATCCCGCCTATCATGGAAAGGCTGAACAGCAGCACGGCACCCTGCGCGGATAGTCCCAGCTTGGCAAAAGAAAAAGTTGCTACCTGGAAAAAAAGAATAAAAATTATAAATGGAAATAAGAAAATAAGGAACAAAAACCACATTAAGGGCATTAGTCAACACCTGCTTTCTTAACTACTATTCACCTGTTCTCTGGACCGGCCTTCAATGGTTGAGGGGCAGAAAACACCGGGAGCTGCTTCCAATTGGGACAGCTTATCTATGTCTCCGAAGACGATGATCATGTCCCCTGGCTGGATTTTCTCTGTTGCCTCCGGGTTGGCGATGGTGGTGTTTTTCCGGATGATGGCCAGAACCTGAACCCCGTAGTCTTCTTTCAGGCGGGATTCACGAATGGAACATCCGGCCAGTGGTGAGCTCTCGCTTATCAATAGTTCCTCCAGTTTGTAATCGGTGTTGCGGTGTTCAAGGATGCTTGAGACAAAATCCACCGCTGCAGGCTTGAGTGCAGCCAGGGCCAGGCGCGTGCCTCCAGGGATGCCTACGGCGGTCACCCAGTCGGCACCGGCACGCTTAAGTCGTTTGATATTTTCGGGCCGGTCGGCGCGGGCTACTACCCGGATGCCGGGGTTTAGATCCTTTGCGGCCATGGTGATGAGAATGTTATCCGGGTCGTGCGGTAGGGCGGCAATAAGACTCCTGGCTTGTTGTACACCTGCAGCCTTAAGGGTTTCGTCTTCGGTAGCATCTCCAGCTATGGCCGGGTGCCCTTGTTCCCGCAGGGATTCTACCTGCCGTTCGTTGAGATCAATTCCGACCAGGGGGATTTCTTCGCGCTCCAATTGTTTTACTGCCGTCATACCGGCACGTCCCAGACCGCAGACTATAACATGGTTTTTAAACCCGGCGATCTTGCGGTGCATTTTTTTATCCCCCAGAAAGCGGATGATATGTCCTTCCACCAGAGTAGCCACGACCGTTGATAAAGAAAGCCACTGGTAACCAACTCCGGTGACGGCCAGGATTAAGGCTACCACCTTCCCTGGTTCCGTAACAGGATGGTAGTCACCGTAACCGACAGTGGTAAGGGTAATGATAGCCAGGTAGAGGGCCTCAAATGGGCTTAAATGTTCAAAACGGGTGAGTAAGAGAACGCAGAGAATAAAGACGGCGGCTTCAATAGCAGAAGTAAAGGCGAGAAAACGCAATGCTCCAACAACGATGCGCTCATAGCTTTCCTGGTGCATGTTGTTGGTATGTTTCAGATGATGCATTGATGACCTCCTTAAAAATGCATTGCAAGCTCTCTAAGGAGGGTAGCTTCGTAAACGGCTTTGTATTCACTCCGCCTTACTAAAGCTTACCGTGCCTATGGTCACCAAAACGAGAGTAGAAAGGGAGCCGGCAATTAGAGATCAACCGTTGCAAAAAGACCCAATAGTAA
>NZ_JBNATZ010000277.1:2458-3142 GCF_049701015.1 Desulfofundulus sp. | reverse complement strand
GGGGGAGATGCTCTTTTTCCTGCCCGTTTATCCCGGCGACATGGTTCACCAGCGCCAGGTCCGTTTAGGGCTGTTGACAGGAGAGGTGGCAGGTTTTTCTGTCGTTCCCGGGGCGGTGGTGGAACGGGCTGGCCAGCCCGGTATTTATATCGTTTCCCTGCGCCGGGCTACCTGGGTACCCGTTCGGGTACTCGACAGGATGCCGGGGCGGGTGCTTGTTTCCGGCCGGGATTTATCCAATCTCACCCGTTATGTGACCAACCCGTTCTGGGTCCGGGAGGGAGACAGGCTGGAATGAATGCTGGGGGGAAGAGTCTTTGGGAATCAGGGAAAATCTGCAGGTGGTCCTTGAACAGGTTGCAAAGGCAGCTGAAAGGGTTGGCCGGGATCCGGGTTCAGTTAAACTGGTGGCGGTAACCAAAAACGTGCCCGTGGAATTTATGCAGGAAGCTATGTCGGCAGGGGTCAGGGCATTTGGGGAAAACCGGGTACAGGAATTGGTGGCCAAGCAACCCCGGATGCCTGCTGATGTTGAATGGCACCTGATCGGTCACCTGCAAACCAATAAGGTCAAATATGTTGTTGACAGGGTCCACCTGATCCATTCTCTCGACAGCTGGCGTCTGGCCAGGGAAATCAGCCGCCGGGCTCGGGAGCGGGGGTTAACGGTGGAAGTCCTGGTGC
>NZ_JBNATZ010000277.1:0-2448 GCF_049701015.1 Desulfofundulus sp. | reverse complement strand
ATCCGGGGAACAAACCAAGTACGGTTTGCCTTCCGGGGAGGTGAGGAACTTTATTGCAGGGGTAGCGGATCTTCCCGGTATACGCGTGCGGGGATTGATGACCATTGCTCCCCTGGTTCCGGATCCCGAAAAGGTAAGACCTATCTTCAGGGAGTTGTATCAAATGGCCGGCTGGCTTAAGCAGGAGCTGCCGGGGGTGCCACTGGATTTTTTGTCTATGGGGATGAGCAACGATTTTACGGTTGCCGTGGAGGAAGGAGCAAATATAATTCGGGTTGGTAGCGCCATTTTTGGACCCCGATCAAACCCAAGGAGGGATAACCATGGCGAAAAAGTTGGTGGATAAAGTCCTCGGTTTTATGGGTTTTGAAGAAGAGCCCCTGGAGGAAGAGGAAAAGGAGCGTTTCCGGGAGGAGGAGGTGGTACCCCAGGTTAAACGCAAGGGGCAGGTTTTCAGCCTGCACACCCAGCGCCAGGTGCGGGTTATTGTGGCAGAGCCCCGTGCTTTTGAAGATGTACAGAGCATAGCCGAGCACTTAAAAAACCGTCGCCCGGTTGTGGTAAATCTCGAGCGGGCTGAAAGCGACCTGGCCAGGCGTGTCGTGGATTTTGTCAGCGGAGCTACATACGCTCTTAACGGGAGCATGCAAAAAGTTGGCAACGGCATTTTTCTCTTTGTCCCCAGCAATATGGACATAGCCGGGGACATCAAAGAATTTGGGGAGCGGGGGATTTTCTCCTGGATGGAGCAGTAACGGAGGTGTGACTTTTGCCATTAACAGGGCTTGCCATTGGTTGCCTGGGCGGTGGGGCCATGGCCCAGGCCTTGCTCACGGGGCTGATTAAAAGCGGTATTCAGCCCCAGAATCTGTATGTAAGTGATACCTGCCGGGAGAGGCTTGAATTTCTGCACCGGGAATTGGGTGTGCATACGCGGGAGGATAACAGGGCTCTGGTGAAGGAAACAGACGTGGTTATTCTGGCCGTTAAGCCCCAGGCAGTACAGGAGGTTTTGCAGGAAACGGGGGTACTGTTCCAGCCTCAGCAAACCCTCATCTCTATTGCTGCCGGTATTACCACCCAGTTCATTGAAAGCTTTCTCGCCCAGCCGGTACCAGTGGTCCGCGTTATGCCCAACACGCCATGCCTTTTGGGGTCCGGTGCCAGTGCCCTTTGTCTGGGCACGAACGCTGCTTCCCGGGACCGGGACCGGGCGATGGCCATTTTCAGTGCTGTTGGCCGTGCGGTGGAAGTGCCCGAAGGGCTGATGGATGCCGTGACCGGTCTTAGCGGCAGCGGTCCTGCTTATATGTATGTTATCCTGGAGGCCCTGGCCGATGCGGGAGTGCGGGTGGGCCTGCCCCGTGATGTTGCCCTTTTGCTCAGCGCCCAGACCATGCTGGGTGCAGCCCGTATGGTTTTGGAAACCGGTGAACATCCGGGCCGCCTGAAAAATATGGTTACCACCCCGGGTGGCACGGCCATTGCCGGTGTTTTCGCCCTGGAAGAAGGAGGACTACGGGTGACTCTCATGCGTGCGGTGGAAGAAGCTACCCGCCGCTCCCGGGAAATGTCCAGCGGATTAAAATAAAGGGAGAGCGCTATGAGTCTAGAACGCATTATTAACGTGGCTTTTCAAGTTTATGCCTGGTTAATCTTTGTCCGCATCATTTTGTCTTTTATCCGTCACAATCCATACCAGCCACTCATCCGTTTCATTTATGAGATTACGGACCCTGTCCTGGGTTTCTTCAGGCGCTTTGTTCCCCCCGTGGGAATGCTGGATTTTTCACCCCTGGTGGCCTTTTTTGCCCTTGAATTGCTGCGCCAGATAATTCTGAACGTGATCCGGACTCTGGGATTGTAGGTCCTGAAGGAGTGAACAAGTGCTGGATAAAGAGTTTCTTCTATCCCGTGCGAGAAACCGGGAGGAAAAGGAGTTGCTTGCCCGCGTGTGCGACCTGGTGCACGGTGTGTTACACACCAACCGGCCCCGGGTAACCGATTTCCTTGACCCGCATCATGCCGGCCTCGTACTTGCGGTACTGGAAAAAGTGGCCGGTTTGGCGGCGCAAAGTGATGGCGGTTACCAGGGCGCTGAGCGGGTCCGTATTCTTGTTTATCCCGATTATCTCACCCCCCGGGAAGAGGAATGGGAGCTGGCTTTCCTGTCTATCCAGGGTTCTTTTGGAGATCTGGGGCTCAGTCACAGAGATTTCCTCGGAGCGCTTTTAGCTCTTGGCTTGCGCCGGGAGAAAATAGGAGATATTCTCCTGCACCGGGACCAGTCCCAGGTCGTGGTTGCTGCGGAAATTGCGCCGTTTATTCAAGCACAGCTTTCCCGGGTGGGCCGCATTCCTGTAAGTGTACACCAGATTACCAGGGAGCAACTCTGTCCGCCTGCCCGCCGGGTCCGGGAAATCAGGGCTACTGTGCCTTCCCTGCGCC
>NZ_JBNATZ010000276.1:745-3167 GCF_049701015.1 Desulfofundulus sp. | reverse complement strand
CACACGATCATCGCTAAAGCTACGGTTGGTGTCATGCTTCCCGGGTTGCCTCCTCCAAGAGCCTGCGTAGAACAGGTAGCTCGGGGTATTTATCAATGGCTTCCCGCAGGATTTCCCGGCGCATCTTTTCATAAAGTCTGATCAGGCTGACATAATACCGCGGTTCTGCTGGATCCAGCACCAGGGCCCGTCTATAAAGTTCCCCGGCTTCAATGCAGGCGTTTTGACGCTCTTTAATTTCTGCAAGGGTAAAAAGTGTTTCGGGACATTCCGGGTTGGTCTCCAGGTAAAGACCCAGGTAATATTCTGCGGTCTTAAGGTGGCCGTACCGGTAAAACAGCTGGCCCACGGCCCGGGCGTTCCTGCTCAGACACTCCCGGGATAAACCGTCCAATAGCGACTCGGCCCGTTCTTTCTCGCCCAGATCAAGCGCCCGCATTACGATATCAAGGAGCAGTGAAATCCCCTCATCACCCAGGGTAATCCCGGGCTTATGGCGCCTGCCCTGGGAAGAATCTCTCAACATGCCCACCACCATACCGGTGTCCCGGGAAAGTCCGAGGGCGAACAAATCTTCCACCAGGGGCCGTACTTTCCGGCGATTCCCTTGAAACCAGAAGCACAGGATTTGATTCAGTTTGGCCAGCGGGTAAAGCCGGTGGCCAGGTCCAAACCCCTCAAGGATGCGCAGGGCTTCCAGGTAACGCTTCAGCTGGATCAGGCAAATTGCTTTCCACAACAGAATTTCCGGTGGAGATTCCTGCTGATCCATGCCCCGCTCCAGGTATTCCAGGGCAAGCTTGTAGGCGGACTGGCGGAAAAGGATTTGCCCCATCAGGAGGTTGGCCTGGGGAGTACAAAATTCACAAAGCTGTTCCAGGCACTTTTTTGCATAAACCGGATCTTCTTGTGGTTTTAAGAGGCGCGTGATGCTTTCCAGGGCGGGGGTAAAGTGGGGATTATCCCTCAGGCTCGAGATATAATAACGCATGGCTTCTTCGTGGTTTAAAAAGACTTCTGCCAGCTGTCCAAGCTGGTAGAGAGAACGGAAACCCCGTGTCCCGCCGAAAGGAGCGTAGTGGGCCGGCTGTTCGGGCATCGAGAGGGCCTTTTGAAAAAACTCGTACGCCCGCCCGTAATCTTTTTGTTCGTAGCTGATCAACCCGCCATAATAATAGAGGTCTGCGTAGTTAGGGAAAAGCTCCAGACCCAGTTGGACAATTTCTAAAGCCTGTTCGGGCTTGCGGGCGGCATGGTAGGCCAGCACGATGTAACGCAGGAGTTTGGGCAGGTAGATGGTGTTCGGATCGATACCATTGGCCGCCCTGACCAGTTCTGCTGCTGCTTCATCAAACCTTTCCGCCCGGTACAGCTCCACACCGTAGTGATAGCGAAGGTGGCGGTTGTCCGGATTCCGGTTTAGCTCCTGGCTGAGTAGAGCCAGGTTCCGGTTCTTTTTATCCTTCGCTTCAATTTGCCGGTCCAGGTAGCCGTAATGCAGGATCACCAGGTCCTCGGCTATCTGGTACCTGGCCTGGCTGTTTCGTTCCAAGATCACATCTGCGATTTGCTCGTGAATGGCCCCCCGGAACCGGTAGTCCGGCCGGTTCCGGAATAAACGGAAGACCAGATCCGGGCAGGTTTCAACCCACCCCTCGTTGCCTACATAGTTGATTATCTTGACAAAATAACCATCCACATCGTCTTTTGCGGTCAAAGTGTGCAGCACTTCCCTACTTTCCCGAGCCAGTTCTTCATCGGCGTCTAAAAACAAAATCCAGTCTCCAGTGGCCAGTTCAAGCGAGGCATTGCGGGCATCACTGAAGTTGTCGTTCCAGGGAAAAGAGTGAACCAGTGCACCAAATTCCCTGGCTATTTGGCAAGTACCGTCGGTAGAGCCCGTATCTACAACAATTATTTCGTCCACGGTCCCGGCCACACTTTGAAGGCAGCGGCGTATGTTTTGTTCTTCGTCCTTTACAATCATGCACAAGCTGATTCTGGACTCCATGAGCTCTCATACCTCGTTCAGTAAATAGTTTTTTTGTTAATTTATGCACAGGGCCTGTGACCTTCCACAATTATGAAGAATATCCTATAGCAAAACGTAAAAATTTACCATAGGAAGGAGGAAGCTTGTGCCAAACTATAAAATTTTTCAAGACAATCCAGATAAAGCACGTATAAAAATCTTTGGTAGCCAGAATGTAGCCTTAAATACCGACTCATCAGGTAACCTGAGCATCACCAGCACGGGTCTGGCCATCACCGCACCTGCTAACGGGTTGCTGGTAACGGCACCGGCTACCGGCTTGTCGATCACGCCGCCGGCCGGTGGTCTGGCCATCACGAGCACGGGTCTGGCCGTCACCGCACCTGCTAACGGGTTGCTGGTAACGGCACCGGCTACCGGCTTGTCGAT
>NZ_JBNATZ010000276.1:0-645 GCF_049701015.1 Desulfofundulus sp. | reverse complement strand
CACGCCGCCAGTCAGCGGCCTGCTTGTTACCAGCCCCGGTCTGACCGTGCTGACGAACACGGCCACCACGGACGTATCTGCGGTAAGGACCAACATTACAGATACTGCCGGTAGTCCGGATACCACTTATACTGTGCTTGGCTACAGAACGTGGTCTTTCAGTGTGGTCAATGCTTCCACCACGATTGCCCCCGCCACTGTGCGGCTGGAAATAAGTCCTGATGGCAATAACTGGATTACGGAAGCAGGGCCCGTTACCCTGAACACCGGTGATGTAACAGCCCTGGTATCGTCAATTTTCCTCAAATATGCCCGTATATATTATGCCGCTGTCGATGCGGCGAGTGCGGTGACTTTAAACATCTTCTTCCAGGGGCAGGCGTAGCATAACGGGGGTGGGGGATGCGGTTTCTTGTCGCTATCCCTCCTACCCCACTCCGACCCGTTCACGGTCTAGCTAATAGCATAGGTAGGGGTGTAAGCAATGCGAAGAGCAGGTGCCCTGCCAGAAAGCTCAGGGGATGTAGAACAAAAGATAACGTGCCTGCTTAACGCACCTGGTATCCTATTGGGAGGCATATTGGGGATTGGGATTACGGTTGTGTGCCTCGTTTTAAACCGCATCGCAATGGCCGGGTGGAACCA
>NZ_JBNATZ010000275.1:0-3194 GCF_049701015.1 Desulfofundulus sp. | reverse complement strand
GCATGTTCGCAAATCTTGCTAACCACTTGCTAACGTTTGCTAACGGGTTTGCTAACGACTGTCCAAAAACCCAGTAAAATCAAGGGGTCTCTCCTGGACTGTTCTGGACTTCCAGCTTATGCCAAAACCCCGGAAGCCTTGATTTTCAAGGCTTCACCACACCTGCAGCACGAAACATTTCAAATAATACGTTTCCGGCGAAGCAAGGAGCATGGGGTGGTCTTTGGCCTGGCGGCGCATTTCAACCAGGCGCAACTGCCGCCCCACGTCGCGGGCGGCGTCAAGCAGTACCTCCAGAAAGAGATCTTCGGTCATATGGTAAGAACACGAGCAGGTGACCAGAAAACCGCCTGCAGGCAGGAGTTTCATGGCCCGCAGGTTTATCTCCTTGTAACCCCGGATGGCCCCTTCCAGCGCCTCTTTGGATTTGGTAAAAGCCGGAGGGTCGAGAATGATCAGGTCGAACCGTTCTCCGGCCCGGTCGAGAGCGCGGAGTTCATCAAAGGCATTTCCCTCCCGGAAGGTACAGATGTGCTGGAACCCGTTTCTGGCTGCATTTTCACGAGCCATTTCCAGAGCGTCGCCGGCAACGTCAATACCAAGGACCTCTTTGGCCCCGAAACGGGCGGCATAGATGGAAAAAGTACCGGTATGGCAAAAACAGTCCAGCACGCGGGCACCTTGGGCCAGACCCTCCAGAGCCAGGCGGTTTTCCCTCTGGTCCAGAAAATAGCCCGTTTTCTGCCCCCCTGCCAGGTCCACTAAAAATCGCAGCCCATTTTCTTCTATCTCCACTACCGGGTTGAAGGGGCCTTTCAGAAAACCCGTCACCAGGGGCAGACCCTCCAGTTCCCGTACTGAAACGTCGTTTCTTTCGTAAATACCGGCAGGTTTTAATAGTTCATCCAGAATTTCTACGATTGTATTTTTGTGCACATCTATCCCCAGGGCCAGGGTTTGCAGGGACAGGTAATCGCCAAACCTGTCCACGACCAGCGCGGGCAAGAAATCGGCCTCGGCGAAAACCAGCCGGCAGGCGCTGGTATGCCGCACCACCCGGCGGCGGTATTCCAGGGCCGCCGATAAACGCCGGCGGAAAAATTCCCGGTCGATCTTTTCCCTCTGCTCCCGGGTGAAGAGGCGTACCAGGATCTGTGAGGAAGGGTTGATATAACCCCGCCCCACAAAACGCCCCCGGTGGTCCACCACTTCCACCACATCGCCGGGATTAAAATGACCGTGAATACCTTCCACCTCGGTGCGGTAAACCCAGGGATGTCCGTTCAAGACCCGGTGGTGACGGCCCCGGGTCAGCTTCACTACCGCCATATAGTCACCTTCACCTGCTCCCTGAATAATTTCAGTGGCCCCGCTATAATGCCGCGTTACCCACGCTCCCCCGGTGACCCGCGTTGAAAGCCGCCGCGGCTCGCTATCGGACAACAGGGCAACGTACCGGGGCCAGCTTGTTCTGGAGGATAATTGCCCTGCTCGCATTTAAAGGCCTGCCCCAACCAACCTCTGGGCACGTTTCTGCACTTCATGGTATACCTCTTCCTCGTCCATGGTGAGCACTTTCCTTTTCTCCATGACCACCTGGCCGTCTACGATTACCGTTTCCACATCCGCCGACCGGGCAGCATAAACCAGGTGGGCCACCAGGTCGTGCCGCGGGTAGAAATGGGGCTGGTCAAGGTTAATTAAAATAATATCCGCTTTATAACCGGGTTTAATCAGACCCACGTCATTAAGCCCCAGCACGCGGGCACCATTTACCGTGGCCATGGACAGGGCATCAAAGGCAGGCAGGGCTGTGGGGTCCATGGTGGCAACCTTCTGAAGCAACGCCGCTGAACGCATCTCTTCCATCATGTCGAGGTTGTTGTTGCTGGCCGCCCCATCGGTACCCAGGCCCACCAGCGCTCCAGCGGCCAGCAGACGGGTTACGGGGGCAATACCACTGGCCAGCTTCATGTTGCTCTCAGGGTTATGGGCTATACCTGCCTTCTTTTCGGCGAGAATGCGTATGTCATTTTCATCCAGATAGACGCAATGGGCTGCCAGCACGGGCAACTCAAACAGGCCCACTTCATCCATCAGGGCAACAGGCGTTTTGCCGTATTTTCGACCTATTTCCTCGATTTCTGCCCGTGTTTCCGCGATATGGATATGGATCCCGACTTTTAAATCGGCAGCAAGTTCAATAACCCGCCTCAAAAAATCGGGCGGGCAGGTATAAGGTGCGTGAGGCCCCAGCATGGTGGTAATGCGTCCCCCGGCCTGCCCATGCCAGTCACGGATAAAACGGCGGCTGTATGCCAGTGCCTCCCCAGCACCCGGGGAAAGCCCGATCATGCCACGGGACAGGCTGGCCCTCAACCCCGCCTTTTCCACCGCCCGGGCCGCCTCGTCCATGTGGAAGTACATATCGGCGAAGGTAGTGGTCCCGGAACGGATCATTTCCAGGCAGCAAAGCAGGGTCCCCCAGTAGATATCTTCGGGCTCAAGCCGCTCCTCCACAGGCCAGATCTTTTCCTGCAGCCACTGCATCAAGGGCAGGTCGTCCGCATAACCGCGGAACAATGTCATGGCTGCGTGTGTATGGCAGTTGACAAAACCGGGCATGGCCAGCATTCCCCGGGCATCGATTACCCGGTCAAAGATGCGCCCCTGTGAAACGCTCCCTGCCGGCCCCACATGGCTTATGTACTGCCCTTCAACGACGATTTCTCCGTTTTCAAAAATAGACTTCGGCTCCTCCATGGTCACCACGGTAGCCCCGCGGATCAATATGCTCATAACCAACCCCCCGGATCCCGAAACATTTTTTGACTCCTGCACAGAACATGATACCTTCCGGACCCCGGTCACCTCACCGTTCGTCCCCCGGCCGGGGAATTGGTCCGGAATTCCTCACGACGAACTGGCTGTAGCTGTACAGGTAAGAATTTCTCAATACCTCCACTTCTTCGGGAGGTAAAATGGCCGGCCGTCCCACCAGGTCGGCCCAGACATAAACTTTGGCCGACTTCTCTACAATCTGACAGACCATGAATGCTTCTTCAAGATTCCGTCCCACACCCACCACGCCGTGATTGGCCAGCAGTACCGCTCCCCGGTTTCCCAGAGCCTCCACTGCCGCCCGGGCCAGTTCTTCGGTACCCGCCCGGGCGTAGCTGGCGACGGGTACCCCA
>NZ_JBNATZ010000274.1:0-3213 GCF_049701015.1 Desulfofundulus sp. | reverse complement strand
CGATTAATTAAATATGACATGAGCAGTTTTGAAGATAAATACAGAAAGCATTCCTGGGACAGGCCCTGTACGACCGTTTTTGCTCATCTAGAGAAAGATGGGAACCGGTTCATTCATCCTGACAGCAATCAGGCACGAACATTCACAGTGCGGGAGGTAGCACGCATTCAATCATTTCCGGATGACTTTGTCTTCACAGCACCCGGAAATGTTCGCTACAGGTATGTCGGTAATGCCGTACCTCCCCTCATGGCGAAAGCGATCGGCGAGGCTATTTATCAGGTGCTGGAATCTTTGCGCTGTAAAGGAGAAAGGATTGCGGTGTGTCTGGCAGCAAGGTAACAAAGATTATCGATTATTTAATTCATTATTATCTTGAGGCGGGACGAAGTTATCCCTGGCGGCGGGAACGGACTCCGTACCGGGTGTATCTGTCTGAAATTCTCCTGCAGAGAACCCGTGCGGATCAGGTAGAACCGGTTTTTAAATATCTGGTTTCTCGTTATCCCAGTGTCTGTCTGCTGAATGAGAGGTTTCGGGAAGCCAGTCAGGCTATGCTTTCTCTGGGGCGAACCTGCCGTCTTCAGTATTTTAAGTCCGGTCTGGAATATCTGGTAGAAAACTATGGCGGTGAAATTCCGTCGGGCCGGAAGGAGTTGCTGGCAGTACCCGGAATCGGGGATTATATTGCCGCGGCAATCAGAATCTTTGGTTTTGGTATACCGGATGTGATTGTAGATACGAATGTAGTCAGGGTTCTATGCCGGTTGTACGGTCTGCAGGCAACCCCGGAAACCCGACGACGAAAGTGCTTTATTGAGCTGGCAAGCAGACACGTCCCTATGAGCCATTGTATCGAATATTCCTATGGTATTCTGGATTTTGCAGCGCAAATTTGCCGACCTGTCCGCCCGGGTTGTAGTATCTGCATGATAAGCTTCCTGTGTGAGTATGGCAAGAGTAAAAGAGACTGAGGATCGTATTCAGGGAAACACATAGGTTCAAAAGAGAATATTGTTTCTTTTCAGGCCCCGTGATATTTTGCAGGCAACAGCTTTATTTGCCCGTACAGCCCATTATCAGCCCATCCATCAATTGTCTGTCCGGATTGTTATTTGAGCGCACCAGAACGACATGACCCTGGACCGGTGTGTGTAAAATTGGTTCCAGTTTTTTTGTAGAGCCCTCTTTACCCGGTGCCATCCGTTGACGGGATTGGGGTTCAAGGTTAATATTCCCACTTTCTCAGATCAGAATTAATTGAGGAAAGTTCCCTTTCTTAATTAAGTCAACATTTTACCCCAAAACAATTAACGTTATATCTCATTCATCCTATCTCGCTGTCTTAAAATATCTTCCTGTTGTTCGGGTGTAAAAAATTCTTTTGATTGGATTAGAAAATTTCTTACGTCTTCAGCCGTACAAATAGGCCAGCATTTTGCTTCTTTGTCAAAGAAAGTCCATTTCTCATCATAAGGAGCATCATAAATACAAACTGAATCATCGGCTACACCTACAGCAAATTTTGTATCCGAACCCTTAAGCTTCATATCTTTAACACTAACATATACATGCCCACCTGTTTGTAGAATTTGCCATTCATCCATTTTATCCTCCTCCTTAATTAGGCAGCATGTTTTTCTGTAAAATTAGAGTTTCTGTATCATCCCGGATTGTATTATTATAAAGCTTTTTCCTGATGTCGTTATGAGAAATTCTTAGCCATGGCTTGTGAATTTAATCCGAAATTAATTACTGGTTGTCTGATGAAACTTTTTATAGTGGTCACAAAAAAGATTTACTTATTATATCCCACCTCCAGTATATTATCAGGTATTTCTACAATAACTGGTAAAAATCCTTTTTAAAAAAATGGCAAAACCGGCAAGCTCCCATCCTCAGGCGTGAGGTAACAGACTCGTGCAGATTTCCAGTAGCATTTCGTGATGCTTAGACATTTTTCTTTTTCCCAATTCCCAGTCACGGACGGAGGATGGGTTGACTCCCAGCAACGCGGCGAACTCGCTCTGTTTCAGCCCTAGCATGAGCCTCAAAGCAGTGATCTTGCCAGCCAGTTCTCCTCTTGCTCCGTCTGTTGTCTTCGGAATAGTCAGCAGCCCGGGAGAAACTTTAAACACGCGGGCCAGTTTTGCTGCTGTGGGTACCCTTAAGCTACAGATACCTTTTTCTGCGCTCCTTATAGTATCGGGGCTTACCCCGGCCTGTTTGGCAAGTTGCTTGACTGAAAGCCCTGCTTCCTTCCGTAACTGCTCCAACCGCAGGCCGGGCGGCAGGGACATGTCGATTTCAGGGAACTTGAACGAAGACAAAATGGCCCTCACCCTGGTTTCTGCATCCACGTGTTTGCCGGGAATTTCAAGGTCTAAAAAGAAAGGTATGTATTTACTGTTATACTGCTTGTTTAATGCACATCTTGAGCGTCAGCGGCCTGCACGTGGGTCTTGTCCTGGGCGGGGTGCTGGCCCTGGTCAGGTTGCTGCGTGTGCCCGTTCTTTTTACCGCTCCTGTTGTCACCGCCATGCTGGTCCTTTACGCTACATTATGCGGTCTGGGTCCGGCCGTAACCCGTTCCACCCTCATGGCCCTCATGTTTTTGTGGGCCAACCACCTGGGCCGGGCAAGGGACTGGCCCACCACCCTGGCTGCTGCCGCCCTGGCCGGCCTCATGGCCAACCCACTGTTCCTTTACGACATCGGCTTTCAGCTTTCCTTTGCTTCCACCTGGGGCATCCTCTACCTGGGGCCGGTGCTGGACCGGCTGTTAAAAAAGATTATCCGGCATACATGGCTGAGAGGTGCCCTCTGGGTTTCCCTGGCCGCCCAGCTGGCCACTCTGCCCCTGGTAGCCCGGTACTACAATTTAATTTCCCCGGTCTCTCTATTGACCAACCTGGTGGCAGTTCCGCTCACCGGATTGATCCTCGGCCTGGGTACTGCTTCCGCCCTCCTTGGTCTGGTTGTGCCCGTTCTGGCCGGTTTTCTGAACGTCAGCACCTCCCTGCTCATGGATGTCTTCCTGTGTCTTGTTACCCTGTGCCGGGCTTTGCCCGGCTCGGTAATCTATGTTCCCACGCCGCCTTTTTTCTTGGTGGCGGCGTGGTATCCTCTTTTGATTGCGGGGGTTTTGCTTGTCTCCAGCGGCGGCCGGGACGCTTTGCGCGGGTTGTACAGCCGCCATCACCGCTTATTGCC
>NZ_JBNATZ010000273.1:0-3215 GCF_049701015.1 Desulfofundulus sp. | reverse complement strand
GCATCCAGTTTTGACCTCCTTTTAGATGTGTTTCTTGTTGGATTTTCTTTTTCCCGTCTTACCTGGCAAGGGTCCTCTCTGCCGCCCCATCACCTCCCTTTTCCCATTTCACGTCTCTTGGTGCGTATGGGCTGCGTCGCGTGCCACCAATTCGGTCCTCCGGGTGCAGCAGGCACCCTGATTATCCAGCCAGATGCCGTGGCAGGAACAACCTGCCTGGCCCGCCAGTTACCATCCTGGTTTGGACGGGCTTTCCATGGCTACCTGGTTAGTTAGACAACTGGGAGGGCGAAAAAGTTCCACCCGGAGGAAAAAATTTTTCGGGGGTTGCCGGCAGATGTTATAATGAAGGTGAGCTACGACGAAGGCCATGTTTTAAGGGTCGTCTATGAAGAACGGGAAAACGAAATACTGATTACTGGGAACGGCTTTACCATGACCGGCCAATTTGATATGGCTGGAGTATAGAGGCGAGGGGTGATTTTTACATGAGCGGGGCGGCACCACGGGATTCTTCCGTTGGGGGGACACTGACTTACGCCGATTACCTGCAAATCGACGACGGGCGTCAATATGAACTGATCGAGGGGGAACTGGTTTTAACACCTTCACCCGGTTTTCTGCACCAGCACACAGCGGCCAGCATCGGCGGCCTTTTGCGGGCCTACGTGGATAAGCACAACATGGGCCTGGTTTTATATGCGCCTTTCGATGTGGTGCTGGCCGACAACCTGGTTCTGCAGCCGGACGTGCTCTACCTTTCCCGGGAACGCTTCAACCTGCTCACCGAAAATTGCTTGAAAGGCGCGCCGGACCTGGTGGTGGAAGTTCTCTCGCCGGCCTCGGGGCGCCGCGACCGGCTGGTGAAAAGCAGGCTCTACCTGAAACACGGGGTGAAGGAGTACTGGGTGGTGGACCCTTCCGCCCAGACCGTGGAAATATTCAGTGCGGAGGGAAAGTGCTGGCTCCTGGCCGGTGCGTACGGGCCGGAAGATACCCTGAACTCTCCCCTCCTCCCCGGTTTTGCCGCCCACGGGGAAGATATCTTCCGCCTGCCGGAAGGACTGGTGCTTTAATCCCAGGCACCGGCTGTTACTGGAGCAGATGACCCTGTCTTTAAAGAACGTCCGCCCTCCGGTAATCAGCCGGCAGATGGCCAGAGAGCTGAACCGGCCCGGCCGGAACTGCGGGAGGAAATACGCCGGTACGGAATCGAGTTGTAGATAAACGCTAATAAAAGAGATAACAACAAGGAAGGGCCCGCACCCGAAAAATAAATGGCAGGCCGCCCGTTCCCGGGCGGCCCTTCTTACTGCACCGGCCCCAGCGCGCCGGAGTTCACTATTTTTCTGCCACAATTTCTCATAGTTAACCAAATTCATTATTTATATATTAAACCAATTGTCTGCCAAGGAGAAATATGGTATCCTGAAGAAAAACACCCGTCTCCTGTTTTGGTACGCGCGGCGGGCAGATCTTCACTGGTGGAAGTTACCTCTAATTTGTGGCGCCCTACCGCGTACATAAAAACAGGAGAATTTTTGGCCCCGACCCTCTAGAGGGAGGAACTTTCGGCCTTCAAAAAGTGTCTAAACAGTTAGAAGAGGTTTGGGGCATCTAGGAGTGGCTTCCCGTTGGATGCCGTCAAACGACTCATACAGCGCTCCCTGGAACGCGACCTGGTGGCTTTTGAGCAGCTGGTGCAGATGTACCAGCAGAAAGTGTACAGCCTTAGCTACCAGCTGACAGGCAACCATGCCGACGCCCAGGACCTGGCACAGGAGGTCTTCATAAGGGCGTTCCGCTCGCTGGACGGTTTCCGTTTTGAAGCGGATTTCGGCACCTGGCTGCACCGCATTACCGTCAACCTCTGGCTGAACATGAAGCGAAGGCGCGGTAATGTGACCCTCGTTTCACTGGACGAACCGGTCCACACCGGTGACGGGGAAATTACCCGGGAAGTGGCGGCCACTGCCGGTGACCCGGAAGAGGAACTGGAGGAGAAGGAATTCCGGGGCCTGGTGGGCAGGGCCCTGAAGGAGCTGTCCGCCGAGCAGCGTGCCGTGCTCATCCTGCGCGAAGTAGAAGGTTACAGCTACGATGAGATTGCCCGGATGCTCGACGTCTCCCTGGGTACTGTGAAGTCGCGGCTGAACCGGGCGCGCGACGCCTTGAAGAGAAAAGTGTCCGCCCTGGCCGGCGAAGCGGGCATACCTCTGCCGGGTGCGGAAAACAAGCGCGGGCCGGCAGCAGTCTTAAAGGAGAGCACCGGCGCGGGCCGGGTAAGGTGAGAAGCCTTTCCGGAGCATGTGGGTGCGCGACAAGAAGGTGAACGCCGTGAAATGCCGGGAAGCGAGAAAGCTTTTTTACCCCTGGCTGGACGGGGAACTGGAAAATGAAGAAGTCCGCCGGCTCCAGGAACACCTGCGGGAGTGTACCGCCTGTACCGGCGGACTGGCCGAATGGCAGGCCATAACCCTGGCGTTGAAGGGTGTATCCGGGCAGGTGGCACCGCCGGAAGGGTTCAGCGCAATGGTGATGTCCCGGCTTAAGGATTCCCTGTCCGCCCGGGAGCTTCATAGCTTGAGCGAAGCAGCCGGAGCGGCAGTGGCGGTCTCCCCGGACGCCGCCGGGGACCGGGAGGGCGCGTGGCCAAGAGGTGCCACCGCGGGTGCACGCGCACCTTTTAGCTGGTGGCGGAGGTTATCCGGCACCTGGCGCAGGGGCGTGGCCGCAGCGGCCGCGGTGGTGATGCTGCTGGCCGGCTCGGCAGGCTTCGCGGCCCGCTACTGGTGGCCGGTGACAGTGGGGAAGGGTTCGACCGCCATCGTAGATAACAGCGGGCAGAACGGGCAGGACCGGCCAAAGGATGAAATTGCCGCCAACGCGATAGAACCGCGTGCTGGTGGTCCGGCAGATGCCAGCAACGGGTCCCGGGATGTACAGCCTCCCGGGGGACAGGAAAACCTGCCCGGCAAGGTCGCGGATAGGTCTGATCGTGCAGGTAAGAAAATAGCTCCTCCCAGCGGGTCAGCCGCGCACGGGATACAAAAAAGCGGAGTCGGCCAGGCCAGGCAGAGCAGCAGGCAGGGCGTCGCCATCGCTACCAACACCAGCGGGGGGGCAACTGAGCCCCGGGTGTTCCTGAACCAGACCCGCATTTCAACCTCCGCCGTCCGGCACGGGAGATTAGGTTGAAGGCCTCCACCCGCGAA
>NZ_JBNATZ010000272.1:0-3219 GCF_049701015.1 Desulfofundulus sp. | reverse complement strand
TAACGGTTGCAAAGTTCGTTGGCATAGCAGATGGCCTCCAGGTCATCTATGAGGCAGGACCCCCCCATTAAACCGAGAGTTTCATATTCGGGGCCACCACCGTTTACTCCCTTATATGGTCCGCTGGTAATGTTAACCCGGCGCCCACAACCTATAGGGCAACCTGCACAGTGGAACCGGCCGCTGAGTACAGTTTCAGCCATCCGCGGACCGCTAATACTTTGCGCTCCTTCTTCCCACTTTCCATCCCGCCAGTTTCGCACGGGAAAATCGCCTACTTGCTCGCAGGGTATTACCAGACCCGGCGTACCAAACTCACTGAGAGCCCTGGTTTTTTCTTTAATCCTCTTTACAGTCTCTTTTATTTTGGTTTTCAGTTCTTCCTCGAAGGCCAGGACCGGTCTTCTTGTTCCCCGCACTGCAAGAGCTTTTACGTTCTTGGAGCCTGCAACCGCTCCAAGGCCGCAGCGTGCCGCCGCCCGCCCTTCTTTACCATCGGTAAAAAGCCCGGCGATTCTAACCAGGCGTTCACCCGCAGGGCCGATAGCGCAAACCTGAGCACCGGAATGTAATTCTTGCAGTCTCTCCGCAGTTTGATAAGTATCCAGGCCCCAAAGTTCTGCGGCATCCCTTATTTCTACCCCGCCTTCGTTTATCCAGAGATATACCGGAGAATCGGCCTTCCCAAGCAGTACCAAACCATCGTAGCCGGCCCTTTTCAGCTCTCTCCCCCAGCTACCTCCCACACTGGCTTCTCCCCAGATCCCCGTCAGCGGCGACTTGCCGACTACCGAATGCCGCCCCGAAGACGGGACAACCGTCCCTGTAAGGGGCCCCGTAAAAAATCCCAGGATATTATTCTCTCCAAGCGGATCTGTTTGGGCATCAGTATTCCTGGCTAAAGTAACGGCACCAAAGCCGCTTCCTCCCAACCATTTGGAAGCAAAATCATCATCGATTTCTTCTTGCCACCATTTCTTTTCCGTTAGATTCACCCACAAGATCTCACCTGTATAACCATGCTTCATATCCACCAGCTCATCTTACCCTCCCATGGGCTGCAGCATTATCCAGGCCACCATATCCTTGTCAAGCAAGTCTTCATGACCGACTATTTTGTTGCCGGCAAGAATCATTACCTGGTCCCGACCATACTTATCTATGTTGCTTCGCTCAGCAATCAAAGCGACCAAATCCCTCACGGTACTGTTTCGAGGCATTTCCAACTCGCTTTCTACTGTACCGTCACAAAACTTAAAAGGTGCAAGCAGCTTAACTTTTACTTTCACTGCAAGATGACCCCTTACCACAATAGTCAGTGGTGAAAAACGTAAAACGCAGGGGGCATGTGTAAGACTCATACGGTGCGGCGCATATCTCTAACCTGTGAACTGAGCCAGCAGGACTACCTTTGCCCGGTAGGCCAGAGGTGCATCCACCTTCAGTACCCGGCACGTTCCCCGGCCAGATTGCTACACGCCGCACCCGCAGGGCACTCCCCTACTTTGGTACAAATTCCGGAAGGAAAGCATTGACTCATGTAAACCTGGCTAACTAGAAACAAAAATACTTAGGGGGCGAAGATACTCCCCGCACTTTCATTGACGGTGTTCGTAATCCATCGCCCCCAAAAGATGAGAACGGCACCGGTATGTCACCTACCAGTCCTGTTTACTTTTTTGCAAAAAAACACACAAAAACTTAAGGAAGCTAACCGGAGATCATCGCCCGGAATGGTGCTCGTGAACCATCGCCCGGCGCCACTTTTCCCGCAACACCCGGGCCAGAGCGTCGGCCAGAATTTCTTTGCCCCAACCTGCTTCCAGCGCTTCCAGCAGGACGGGAGCCGCCAGCCGCACTTCGTCGTGGGGACCGGGTAAAGCTACCAGAGTGGTTAATTCTACCTGACCTACTGCAATGCGCACACCGTCTTTCAAATGGCGTCCCTTTCCGGCGTGAAAATGGAGAATCCAGGGGGTCGCCGCCGTTGGGTCGAGCCGGGAAATACTTTCCACCATCCAGTCTTTATCCTCCGCACCAACCCCGCCGTGGTGATAACCAGGCCGTAACCATCTGCCACTGCCGACCGGAGGCGACCGGTAATCAGATCCAGGTCGTCCGGCAGAATGCCTCCGAAACGCATCCGGTAGCCGTGCTGCTCAAACAGGCCGATCAAATAAGGCGAATTTGTATCTTCAATCAGACCTTCCTGGACTTCCCGGCCGGAAGCAAAAACCATCCCCCGCCGGGCCATACCGGACCTTACCTGCTGAGCCAGGCGGCTGGAACGCTCCAGTAATTCCTCCCGCTGTTCCGGATCGGCGGCAATCAGGCCCAATATGCCCTGGGCGTGAATCGCCGTACTGGATGTGACCCGTACTCCCGGTATTTGATTCAGGGCTGAAAGCAGTTCTTTTTCCCGCCCTACAATTTGTTCAGCCATTACTGTGCGCCGCATGATATCCAGCACCACCACCCGGTCCCGCACATCTACCACCATCACGGCTTCAGCAGGTAATCCCAGTACACGGGCGGTAACGGCGGCTATTTCGTTAAGATTTGCCCCGTGAAGTTCAATACCGGTAATCCAGAGCTCGGTTTTTTGCAGCAGGTCGAGTTCCAAGCATAACCATCTCCTGATAAAGCTAAATTACAAATAGACTGTCTGCTCATACGGCAATAATCCCAAAAGTACATCTGAGAAGATCCTGGTTTTGGTTATGGTTAGTCCTGTCCACCATTTCACCATGATTATTTATAGCTCCACTTGCCATTATAGAAGGTACAAATAAAGCCAGTTCAATTACTTTCGGCAAAACCCATAACCTGTCCCTTTTCACTAACCAGATTCAAGCTGAAGTCTTCCCTTTCCGTAACTAATGATACCAGCACACCAAAAATAATTGCCCAGAATGGTGCTCCAATATTCAGCAGGGAGATGTTTGAAGCAGCTACAAAGAAGGCTACCATTGCTCCTTTGCGAAATTTTTGACTAAACGCACCTTCAAAAGCGCTTATGAAAACTTCAAACATAGCCAGACCCGCAACTACTTGCATGAATTCTTTAGGTGCAAGTTTTGCACTTTCAACGCCTACTTTTGCTAGTAAGCCAATAATTACCCAGAAGACGCCTTCGAAGAAAGACGCTACCCACCGGTACTCCTTTTTCCCTGCTATATCACTGGAACATATAGCTGTACTTGGCCCTGCGGTAACAGC
>NZ_JBNATZ010000271.1:0-3235 GCF_049701015.1 Desulfofundulus sp. | reverse complement strand
TCAACCGGCACCCGGAAACCGGCAAGTCCATCGTGGACTATTACCGCGAAGGCGGCATTCCCTGGGGGTTCATCCAGCCGGTGCACGGCCAGGGAAGCCGGCAGACCAGGGCCGCCACGCTGCACGAGTACCTGAAGCCTTACGTCGATGAGAATACCGGCCTCGTGACGGCCAGGCTGAAGATATTCAGCACCTGTACCCTGCTGGTAGAGACCCTGCCGCAGCTGGTGTCCGACCCGAACAGGCCGGAGCAGGTCAGGGAGTGTAGCATTGACCACTACTACGACGCGCTGACGTATGGCCTCTGCGCCTGGCACGCGGAGCGCTCCAAGGAACCGCCGAAGCCCAAGACGCTCATCCAGCTTGACAAGGAGCGGCTGTCCCGCAGGAACAGGGACTTCATGAAGCGCGCGCTGATGATGTAGGGAAAGGAGTTGACCGATATGGCGCGTGTCCCCAGGGTGAAAAAACCGAAGAAAATTTCCGTTCCCCGGGTGAAGAAGGCGAAGGTCGGCCTGCCGGCGGTCAGGCTGCCCAGGATAAAGACAAAGGGGGTTTGAGGATGGCTGTCAGTGTTTTCCCGTGCGGGTTTGACATCCCCTGCGACGGGTACGCCTGCCACAGGCCAGCAAAGTGGTTCATCGGCGAGTACCGCAACCACTTCATCGTGGCCAAGTTATGCGACGACTGTATATCCGCCGTTATCGACGGCCTGAAGCAGCACGGGCTGATCCAGGAACCGGAGCCGGAGCCGGAGCCGGAACTGGAACTAAAAATGGAACCTCCTGCGGAGCCCGGAGGGGTGGTCTATACCTGCCGGGTATGTGGGGCGGGGTTCGAGAGCAGCCAGAAACTTGCAGCCCATGTGAGGTACCAGCACAATGCTTAGCTATGACGTTTGGGAAACCCTGATGGGAACCGCGGCCCTTGTTGTAACCGCGTTTACATACATTGCCTGGCGGGAGTACCGGCACGAGCTGGAACGCCGGGAACTCTACTCCCGCCTGATGGCACGGGACCTGGCGGAGTTTACCGCGCTGTGCGGGCAGAAGCAGGAACCGCCGAGGGGAAGGAGTTTCATTAAGCTGCCGGACGAGCGCCGGGAGGATGAGGAGTAAATGTCCGTACTCGAATCGGTGAAGCAGACAATCAGGAGCGGCATCGGGCGGATTGTGGCACGGGTGAGGCCCAGGGACTTCGGTTACCAGGACGACCTGGTGCAGCTTGTCGAGGACGAGTTCAAGCGCAGGCAGAACGAGCGCAGGCCGTTCGAGTTGCAGTGGCGGCTGAACCTGGCCTTCCTGGACGGCAACCACTACATCGACCTGGACCCGCACACCGGGGAGCTGCTCCCGATCCCGAAGATGGCCGTCTGGCAGGAGCGCGAGGTCTTCAACCACACCGCGCCGATCGTCGAGACCCGCATTGCCCGGCTGATGCGGGCACAGCCCACCCTGAAGGCGCGGCCTGCTACGGAGGAACCGGGAGACCTTGCCTCGGCCAAGATATGCACCCGCCTCATGCAGCAGGTACTCAACGAACAGCTTGACCGCGAGCACCGGCAGGAACTCCTCACCTGGCTGGAGACGTGCGGCACCGTCTTCCTGAAAAACGTGTGGGACCCGAAAGGCGGGCGGCTCATCGGCAGGGCGGCGGTCAGGGGGGCTATCAAAGAACAGCTCCAGAACGAGGAAACGGTCGAGGACCAGATGCAGCACGAGGGCGCGGAAACCCTGGGCCGCGACGTGAGCATGGAAGTGGACAGGGCTGCCAGGGAAACCGAGACGCAGACCCTGGTGGAGCAGCAGGATGACCACGTCGTTGCGGCCACCATCGTCCCGGTGTACGAGGGAGATGTCCAGGCCCTTGTTATACCGCCTTACGAGATCTACCCGGATTCCTGCTGGCACCCGACCGTTGACCACTGCCGCAGCATTATCCACGCCCGGGCCTACCCGGTGGACGAGATCTACGAGATGTACGGCGTCCTGGTGGACCCCGAACCGGTGGACTCCTGGGAACTGGAGGCCACGGCCCTGGGACTGGGCGGCCTGGGGTACGGGCGCGGCGGGTACCGCACCACCGTTAAAAGCCGGGAGAATTACGCGGTGGTCAAGGAGTACTGGGAAAAACCTTCACTGCGGTACCCGGAAGGCAGACTTATTATCGTGGCCGGCAGGAAGCTCCTGTACGCCGGTCCGCTGCCGTTCATGGTCGGGCCGGAAGGGCAGCCGGCCATGCCGTTCGTGAAGATTGTCAGCATCATGCGCCCGGGCTGCTTCTGGGGCCGGAGCATAATCGAGCGCCTTATCCCGATCCAGCGGCGTTACAACGCCCTGCGCAACCGCAAGGCCGAGTACCTGAACAGGTGCGCCATCGGGCAGATGTGGGTGTACGAGAACGCCGTTGACCTGGACGACCTGGAGAACAACGCCGGTATGCCCGGCTGGGTCTGCGTGGTGAAAGCCAACGGGCATCCCCCGCAGTACATCCAGAACCCGCCTCTGCCGCCGGCTTTCGAGACCGAGGAAGCGACGCTGCTCAACGAGTTCACCATCATCAGCGGCGTGTCCGAGATAGCGCGTCACAGTCAAGCCCCGTCCGGCGTGAAGTCCGGCGTGGCCCTGGACATAGCGCTTGAACAGGACGACACTCGGTTGAGCCACACCATGGTCAACATCGAGGCCGGGTTTATCGAGGCGGGCAAGCAGTGGCTGAGACTGTACCGGCAGTTTGCCACCATCCCGCGGATTATCCGCAACGTCGGCACCCAGAACACCATCGAGGTGCTGCAGTGGGACCGTAGCCACATCCGCAGTGACGACGTGGTGATTGAGACCAGCGCCCTGGTCAGCGAGTCCCCGGCGGTGCGGCGGCAGATGGTCTTCGACCTGCTTGCCTCCGGGCTGTTCAATGACCCGGAGACTGGCGGCCTGTCCAAGGAAGGCCGGGCCAAGGTGTTCGAGTTGCTTGAGATGGGCCACTGGGAGTTCGGCAACGAGGACGAGAAGCTGCACGTCGCCAAGGCGCAGCGCGAGAACAAGGCGATGATGAACGCCGCGCAGGTCCCGGTGGTGGATTACGACGACCACATTGTGCACATCAGGCTCCACAACCAGTGGAGGTTAACGGTTGAATACGAGGAAGCCAACGCCGCCTCCGGCGGTGTGCTGGAAATGGTGTTCCAGCAGCACGTCGAACAGCACCTGATGTATCTCCAGCGGGCGGCGATGGC
>NZ_JBNATZ010000270.1:0-3247 GCF_049701015.1 Desulfofundulus sp. | reverse complement strand
TCTTCGACATGAAACCGCCTCCAACGGGTTTTTCCGTATCGTACTAAAAACAGGTGTTCCGGGGCAAAACAAGAACTGGAATCTTAGGGAATTCTACAGAATTTCTAGCTGGGAAAGATCAAGGTCAACATCGGTTTGCCTTAAAGAGGATGTCGCAAAGAAAAAGTCGGGGACACAGCCTCCGTCAAGGCCAAACCCGACTGTTGATTTGCTAACCGTTTGCTAACCGATTTGCTAACGAACTATTTTGGACGCTTTGATTTTAAGACATTCTAACTGGACTATTCTGGATAGTAAATATTTAACAATTCCCGCCCGGCCCTTTAAAATCAAGGTTTTTCGGATCAAGCAAAAAGCCCCGTTTTTCGGGGCTCTGTTCTTGCTGGTGGGCACGGCTGGTTTCGAACCAGCGACCTCTTGAATGTGAGTCAAGCGCTCTCCCACTGAGCTACGCGCCCATCTTATACTATTGTTCTCCCCATTGCATGTGTTATTGTAGCATATTTGGCGGCCCGGCGCAAGAGGTCCCATTGTTTTTTTCATGCCATCTCTGCGGGCTTGAAAGCGGGAGGCGTTTAAATTCCCGGCTTTATCGCTCCGGATGAACCGAATGGAGCAATTTTAACCGTTTTCAATGCTCAGAAAGCCATTGTCATTTTTGACGACGGGAACCACCTGAAATGTGTTCAGGGAGGCACACCAGTCCAGATCGGCAGCCAGCCCCATGTTTAAAAGCTTGCGCCCGTGGCTGGCGTGGTCAAAAGCCCGCCGGGGGTTCTCCAGGTAGGCATGGGCCAGGTGCAGAGCGGCTACGGCCAGGTCGGTAAGGTCCAGAGCAGAAGGTTGCCGGGCACTTAAACGAAGCCAGCCGGGTTCCACCATCTCTAAAATCTCCAGTACCACCATGCCTGCTCCCAGAATATCTTCCAGGGAAAATTGACCTTGCGTACCGGCACAGACCATGGTTACATTCCGACCCAGACGACAGGCTTCCTGAGCCACGGCGCGGGCGTTCAGCAGGCTCCCCACCAGTACGATGCGTGCTTTTTGGGCTGCAGCGTTCAGTGCCCGGGTACCATTGCTGGTGGTAAGGACCAGCGTTTGGCCGCCAACTACTTCGGGAGGGTATTCCAGGGGGGAGTTGCCGCACGGAAAGCCCGGGATCTTTCGCCCACCCCGCTCACCCGCCACCAGTACGGGTATGTTTTCCCCGGCCAGCCTCTCCGCCACCTCCCTGGCTTCGGCTGCTTCCAGAACCGGAACCACACGCCGGCAGCCGTGCGCTATGGCAGTAACAATGGTAGTGGTAGCCCGTAAGATATCAAAAACAACTGCGGTGTGCCCGGTGATTTCGGCCTGCACAATACTTTCGGTGGTGGGAAGAATGTCGATGCGCATCAATGTACGAACCTCCTTTTGGGAGAGTGCTTAGAAATTGCCGGGGTGGCTGCAAGTAACTGCAAGTACAAGTATATTATACAGGCTCCTGTCCCGGCGGCAAGAAAAATGACACGTGGGTGGATATGTACCGCCGTCGGGAGAGGGTTTTTAAAAGCGGTTGTGGAAAAAATAAGTAATAACACCGGCGTCGGCCGGCACCCTGGAGGGGACTGGTCCATGCAATTCCACCTGCGCAAAAGGTATAAACACTTTGCCCGCTACCGGGAAATAGCCAATGTCCTGGTGCGTCACGGCTTTGGTTACCTGGCCCACCAGCTCGGCCTCGGCGAGTTCCTGAGCCTTGGCCGACTGTACAAGCCGGGACGCCAGTCTGATAAAAGGCGGCTCAAAGTGGCGGAACGTCCTTCCCCTCCTGAAAGGCTGCGTCTGGTCCTTGAGGAATTAGGTCCCACTTTTATTAAGATGGGGCAGGTGCTCTCCACCCGTTCAGACCTGCTGCCTCCGGAATACATCGCCGAGCTTGAAAAGCTCCAGGACCGGGTGGCTCCTTTTTCTTTCAACCAGGTACGGGAGCGCATCCAGATGGAACTGGGGCTGCCCCTTGAAGAAGTTTTCAGCAGTTTTGAAACCACTCCTCTGGCCGCTGCTTCCATCGGCCAGGTTCACCGGGCCTACTTACGGGACGGCACGCCGGTAGTGGTCAAGATCCAGCGGCCGGGTACGGAAAAAATTCTCTCGACAGATTTAGAGATACTCTATGATGTGGCCCGGTTGGTGGACAGGCACGGACCCTGGAGGGAACTCTATTGCTTCGAGGAAATGGTGGAAGAATTTGAAAAGATCCTGCGGGAAGAAATGGATTTTACAGTGGAAGGGCGCCATGCTGATACCTTTCGCCAGCACTTTGCCGGCGACGGTACGGTCTATTTCCCTGCGGTGTACTGGGATTACACCACCAGTAAGGTGCTGACCATGGAATACATAGAGGGTGTGAAATTGACCCACCCGGAAGAGCTGGCCCACCGGGGCATTGACCGGCGGGTGGTGGCCCGGCACCTGGCCAGCGCCATATTGCGGCAGATCCTTATACACGGCTTTTTCCACGGTGACCCCCATCCAGGCAACCTGGCCGCCCTGCCCGAGGGGAGGGTGGCCTTTATGGATTTTGGTATTGTGGGGCGTTTGAGTGATGAGGTGAGGGAGAAAATAGGGGCCCTGGTTCTGGGACTGGTCCGGCGCAGCACTCCCCAGGTGGTACGGGCGGTGGAATCTCTGGGCGTGGTGCCGCCGCATGTGGACCGGGTCGCCTTGCACCGGGATATCGATGCTCTGAGGGAAAAATACTCCGAAATTCCTTTGAGCCGTATCAGCCTGGCCGAATCTCTGGGGGATGTTATGGGAGTTGCCTTCAAATACCGGATCCGGGTTCCGACCCAGTTCACCCTTCTGGTGAAGTCCCTGGTCACCGCTGAAGGTTTAGTTGCAAAGCTGGACCCGGAGTTGAGCATTGTGGAGATTGCCCGTCCCATGGGCAAACGACTGCTGGCGCACCGTTTCAGCCTGCCGGGGATAAAAAGGATGGTGGTGGAACATCTGGATGACTTTCACCAGCTTTTAACTCATCTCCCCCACCGCCTTGACAGGGTGCTGGACCTGGCTGCAGGTGGGGAACTGAAAATAAAAGCGGTTAACCCGGACCTGGACCGCATGTTCGGCCAGCTCAACGCCATGGTGAACCGCCTTGTTCTGGGCATTCTCCTTGGTTCTTTGATCGTGGGTTCTTCCCTGCTGCTGGGTCGGGGTTACACCATTCTCTGGGGGCTTCCCGTAGTCGAGGCCGGTTTTA
>NZ_JBNATZ010000269.1:0-3253 GCF_049701015.1 Desulfofundulus sp. | reverse complement strand
AAGCCTTGCCGATCCAACCCAACACCCGGTCCTCGGCCACGGCCAGGGCCAGGGCCGGCCCGGTGAGAGTGAGTACCGCCTGGCCGGCCTGCACACTCATTCCCTCCCGCACCTGACCCCGCACCTCCAGCCCCAGAGAGAGAGCCTCATCGATGCTTTCGCTCAGGCCGGCTACCACCGCCGGCTGAGTTACGACCACACTGGCCTGGTAAATACTATTTTCCATTCCTTTAAAGATGGAACAGCGTATATCACCGGGAGGGAGAATGTGCTTTTCCATTTGAGCCAACCCCCTGCAGCTCCTTAAGAGTTCTTGAATTGAGCCGGGTCTATACCCCTCTGTTTCAACCACTTGGGGAGCAGCTCCTCATCCACTCGACGTGAAACGAGGGGTGCTTTCTGCAGCAGGTACTCGCCCAGGGAGCGGCTGACATTTAACGCTCCTGAGGCACCGTCAAAGGCCAGGATCTTATCCGTACCCGCAACCCTTTTAGCAAAACGCACTGCCGTGTCCAAATCATCCGCCAGCAACGTGTTCCTGGTGTAGGTTATGTTCTGCGGGTCCCGGTTAAGCAACTCTGCCTGCTCCCGGCCCACCACGATAGTCGGGATATGCTCCGTGAAGAAGGCACTGGGATACCCGCCCCAGGCATAGTTGTGGATGACTACCTTGATAGCCGGGTTAACCGGCGGCACCCCTTCGATCAGCGGACGCCCGTCTTCACCGTAGAAGGCCTCCGTGTACCAGGTGTACGGCGGCAGCGGGTCGTCCAGGTCGAAAAGGTCCCGGTTGGCTCCGGCAAAGTTGGCGAAAATGACCCCCGCCGCAAATACGTATGGCACCGGGCTGGGGAAGTCCAGAATGGTGATGGCCTCGTCAATCTCACCCAGCAGGGTCATCATCTTGCCATAATCCCGGCAACCCAAATAAGTAACCCGGTCATTGAGCGCATAGAGGTCGTTGTCAGCGTCCACCCCTACCACTCCGCTGGGAGACATCATCAGAAATACGGCACAGGCAAATTTCTCCTGCACAAAAGGAGAGTCAAAGATCGCCCTGGCCACAAAGTTGGCCGCGCGCGGACCCAGGTTCTGGTGATAAGTGGAGCGGGTTTCTATGCGTGCATAGGACATGCCGAAGGGTTTTACCGCCCGGTCCACCTGACGGTGAAAGTGTACTTCCCGCACGTCACTGTTGTGGGCGTGGATGATCCACCGGGCATCGTATATTTTTTTGATGCCGTAAAGAGTGCCGATTTCGGTCTCGATGGCGACCCCCTCATCCACCGGGGCCACGCCGGCGGCCTTGCCTTCATAGTATTCGTCCAGGCCGAAGGCCTTAATATATTCTTCACTCTCCCGGAAACGCAGCCCCACACCTACCCGCAGGCGTATATCCGTGCAGCCCGTGCGTTCCCGCACCACATCCCGGATGGTCCTGAGCATCTCGGCATATGGCGCTCCGCCCAGCAGGGTGAACCCGTGGTGTGAGCCCAGCACATTTACCGAATCACCGGGTTTGATCATGCTCAGGTCCACTTTTTCCATCTGCTTCCGGGTGGCTTCCCGGATTACCTCCAGGCCTTTTTCACCAGGGTAAATAACCGGTGCTGCATCGGGGAAAAGATCCCGCACCAGCACGGAAACCATGTCCGGCAGCTCTGCGGCCCGCTTGCGGACCAGTTCGGGTGCCACCCCGTACTGGGAACGACGCGGCGGCAAGGGCATCACAGGTGCGCGCAGCATTATTCCACCCCCTCGTCACTGGCTCCAACCAGTGAATCCAGTAATTTGCGATCTTCGTCGAAGTAAAACCCGCGCCGGGCGTATTTTTCCTTAACCTCTTCCGGAATATCCCAGACCGTTGGCGTTAAGCCATACCACTGGTAACCTCTGGCCGGCCGCTCCGGTGCAATTCCCGCTGCGTGCAGCAACCGCAATACCGGCTGGATGCACTCCACCTTGCACCCGGTACGTACACCTGTACGCCGGGAGATTTCTTCCGGAGATCTTGCTCCCTTGAGGATCGCCGCCGCCACTTCCCCGGCTCTGGTAGCCGTACAGTAGCAGACAATTTGTTTGGGGTGCAGGTGCGCCCTCCGGCAGAGGTCGGCGACAGCTGCCATATCCACCCCCGCCAGGCTCTCCTGTACCACCCGCGGCTGTTCAAGGGGGACCATGGTGATGGCCATTTCCGGGCAGCGCTGTTCGCAGTTGGCGCAGCCCAGGCAGTTTTCCTGGTCCACCACCGCTTTTTTGTTATCCACCTTAATGGCCAGCACCGGACACACCCGTTCACAACGCGTGCAGCCCTTACATTTATCTACATCTACCACAGCGCATAAGGTTACTGTCCGCAAGAATCATCCCCCCTTTATGTACGACATTATCAAATGTTATACGTCTATATAGAAACTATACTCCCTTTATTTATAAATTCCTTCTTCAAATCAAAAAAAATTTACCTTTTCAGATTCAGATCCTGTATAAAACTGAGGCCGGCCAACAATCCATCAAGCCGCACTCCGGGGCATCCGCATTACATGTGGACGCTACCATTCAGTTCGACACCTGCACCCATCTGCCGGGAAATCTCACCGGCCACCCTTTTAAGGGAACCGGCGATACGGGACATTTTCTCCTCCGTCATACGTGATGCGGGTCCGGAAACGCTGATGGCCCCAACGGGGTATTGACCATAACCGAGAAGGGGTACCGCCACGCAGCGCAGGCCCTCTTCAATTTCTTCCCGGTCGTAGGCCACCCCCTCTTCCCGGATCCGTGCCAGCTCTGCACTCAATTCTTCCCAGGTGGTGATAGTGCGGGCGGTAAATCTGGGCAGCCCCCGCTTCCGCACAATAGCCTGCACCTTTTCTTCGGGAAGATAGGCCAGAATTGCCTTGCCCACGCCGGTACAATGGGCGGGCAGCCTTCTTCCAATGCGGGAGACCATGCGGATGGACTGCGGACTGTCAATTTTATCAACGTAAACCACCTGCCCGTCGTCCATAATCACCAGGTGCACTGTCTCCCCGTGTTCATCCACCAGTTGCTGCAAATAAGGAGAGGCAATTTCACGCAGATCACAGTGTTCCAGAAAAGCCCCGCCCAGCGCTAAAACCCGGTAACCCAGCCGGTACCGGCCTGTTTTGACCTCCTGGTGCACATAATTGTGTTTAACCAGGGTTTGCAGCAATCCAAAGGCAGTGCTTTTGTGAAGCCCCAGTTCCCTGCTAATTTCAGAAAGGGAGGC
>NZ_JBNATZ010000268.1:535-3256 GCF_049701015.1 Desulfofundulus sp. | reverse complement strand
GAAAGTAGTAGAATCTTCTTCTCAATGATGGGGGTGGTTGTAGTTGTGCGGCCCGAGAACTGGAAGGAATTAAATCCGATGGAGAAAGCGGCGGTTGTTCAACGGTATGTGAACGAGATAGGCAGGGCCGAGGCCGCCCGTGTTCTGGGGATATCGAGGGAGTACATCGGCCAGCTGCTGGCCCTTTTAAAGCTGCCTCTGGAAGTGCAGGAAAAATTAAAAAGAAAAGAGATTGGGATTTACGACGCTTTCAAGCTTTTTAAGTACGGAGCAACCCGGAGCGGGTCGGTTCAAGGGGACAACTCTCAAAAGAACGGGGTAAAGGACGAAACGTATCAACTCAGGGAAAAGCTGTCGGCTTTTCAGGAGAAAAATAAGCAATTAATGGAGGAAAATGAGCGGCTTGCGGAAGAAAACAGGCGGCTCAGGAACCAGCTTTCCAGGAATCAGGAGACAATGGTGGTAATCAACCGCCTGCAGAAGATATTTGTCCAGCTGGAAAAGAAGGAAGAAGAGGTAAGGTCTCTTCTCTGCGGGGTAACGGTAAGCGGAGCGCACAGGATGGAAGTCCTGCGCTGGGTGTCGCTGCTGAAGAGACTGGAAAAGATATTGGAGGAGTCACTGGCTACTCTGGATGCGGAGTATGTGGACGCCGAAGGCCACCGGGTGCAATGACCGGTGTTTTTAATTTTTCAGGGAAACTTTTTGGAGGGGTGTTTTGCCTTGGGAGAGTCAGACAAGATCCGTAAAGTCAAGATTGACGACATCAAGATCGTGGACCGCGTGCGGAAGGACATGGGCGACCTCGAGGAGCTGGCGGAGTCCATTAAGGAACTGGGTCTCTTGCAGCCGGTAATTGTAACTCCAGAACTGGTGCTGGTAGCCGGTGAGAGGCGGGTGAATGCCTGCCGGATGCTCGGGTGGGAGGAGATACCAGTAGTTGAGATAGCGTTTGAGGACTTTTACGCGCAGTTGAAGGCGGAGCGGGACGAGAATATTGTCCGGAAGTCGTTCACTTTCAGCGAAACGGCTGAACTGATAAGAAAGCTGGAAACAGTGGAGCGGGAGCGGGCGAAGGCACGGAGTCTGGCAAATTTAAAGCAGAACCACGGATGCCAGGATATGATTACCGAGTGTCACAATTGTGCCACTCGGGAGACAGGTATTACCAGGACTGATGAAAAAATAGCCCGGAAGCTTGGTCTGGGCAGTCGAGCTACTTACCGGAGGATTAAATTTATAGCTGAATATGCGCCCGGGGTTGCCCCGGACTTGATAGAAAAGCTCGATGCGGATGAGATCAGTATCTACCGAGCTTATGAGGAGGTAAAAACTCGACTTGAAGCGATGGAGAAGGAAACCAGAGAAGCAAAAGCCCGCGAGGAAAATTGGCGTACAAAGGTCGGTGAGTTAAAGAAGGAACTTGAAACTAAAGAGCAGGAACTTGCAAAAGCTCGTGCCGGGTCGGACGAAGCTGAAAAACTCAGGGCAGAAGTCGAAAAACTCCGCCGGGAAATCGAAGAGCTGAAGTCTCGCCCACCGGAAAAAGTGACGGTCGAAGTCGTGAAGGAAGTCGAGAAACCCGTCCCCGACCCCAAGCAGGCAGAGGAAATCGCGAGGTTGAAGGAAGAGCTTGCCAGGTCGGAGTCTGCCCGGGTTGAAATGGAAAAGGAAATCGAAGAGCTCAAGAAACGTTCTTTGGCCGACCCCGAGACGCAAAAGAAGGTTGAAGCCTTGCGGGAAGAGCTGGCTGAACTGGAAGCCAAGATACACGGTTACCGGAAGGTACTCAAGGAACAGGAGGAGACCACCTTATTTATGAACTTTGCCCGGAAGTTGATTTCTCCGCTGGAGAAGCAGGAGGACATGTTCGACCAGATGCTGGCCAGGGCGAAGGTAACGGGCGCGCACAGGATGGAAGCTCGCAGGTTGATGTCCGTTTTGCAGAGGTACGTCGAAAAGATGGAGGGTGCTCTGAACGTTTACGATGCCGACGGTACGGTGGTACTTGACGTGCCCGGGAAAGTCGTGAGCTGCTGAAAGTGAGGGGTGGCTTATGAACAGCAGGATAGGGGAACTGTTCCAGGAGCTGATTGGCGAGCTGAGGAACGAGCTGAAGCAGGACAGCGCGGTGATAGCCAGGCTGGTCCAGGAGAACAGGGAGCTAAGGGAATCGCTGGAAACGGCGGAGAGGGAGCGTTTGAACGCGCTGGCCCACATTGCCGAAATGAGCCGTGAGATCGGGTTCGACAGCATATACCAGGTAGTGCAGTCTTACCCCCTGAACGACAGGGGGATGGAGTCGACCGTCAGAGAGGCTGTGCACGAAAAGTGGAAGGAATTCAAAAAGAAAAATAAGCGCAAGTACGGAGAGAACATAGAAGTACTGAAACCCACGGTGATGTGCCGTACCTGGTCGGATTTGAGGCGCAGGTTCGGGTTTGACAGGCTGTTCAGCCTGCCGCGCACGCTGTACCGGCCTGTACTGGAATGGCTGGCGAACTACATTCCGCCGTCCATAGACGAGTACGGTCCGCTGTCGCGGGAACTGATGCTGGCGCGGGTGAGGGAGAACCACCGGATAGCTGACGCTGCGCGGGCTGTTGGAGTGCATGTCGTTACTCTGGCCCGGTGGGAAATGGGACTTCAGGTGCCGCGGAAGGACAGCTGCGGCCGGCTTGCGGATTACCTGGGGGTTTCTGCGGACGGACTGCAGCAGCT
>NZ_JBNATZ010000268.1:0-525 GCF_049701015.1 Desulfofundulus sp. | reverse complement strand
ACGGCCAGGCGCTGTTCGTGGAAAAGGTAAAGGCTGCGCGGTACGGGTTTCCTGCGGTACCGCCGGTAATGTAAGGGGGTGACCGTTTATGCTCTGGCGCACGCACTTTTTAGCCGGGGCTGCTGCCGGAATACTTTTGACCGGGCATGCGGACTTTAAGACGGCGGCACTGGTCGGGGGTATAGCCGGGGTTGCAGCTTTACTGCCCGATCTGGACGACCCGCACTCGAAATTGGGACGGCTGGTCGCCCCGGCGTCGTGGGCGATAAGAGCAGCGGTGGGCCACCGGGGGCCGCTGCACTCGCTCCTGGGGGCGGCAGTGATGAGCTTGCTGGCGTCATTCGTTTTGCGGTTCTGGTACGTCCACACCCACGTATATGCTTTGCAGTGGTATAATTATAGTCACCTGGTACCGTTAATTTTTGCCGGTTACCTGAGCCATTTGGTCATGGACAGCCTGAACCCGCAGGGCGTGCCGTGGCTGTGGCCGGTGAGGAGGCATTTCGGACTGCCCCTGGTGCGGAC
>NZ_JBNATZ010000267.1:0-3259 GCF_049701015.1 Desulfofundulus sp. | reverse complement strand
ATGATGTCAAGCTGATCGAAGGAAACCCTCACGTTGCCGGCATTGAAGGTAGTATCTGCCCGAAAGGGGCAGCCGGGGTAAGTCTTTTAAACGACGACGAAAGATTGAAAAAGCCCTTGATCCGTACCGGCCCCAGAGGTTCCGGGCAATGGCGGGAGGCATCCTGGGAGGAAGCGCTGGATTACGTGGCGGCCAAACTGGCCGAGGTCAAAGAAAAATACGGCTCACGCAGCATCGCCTTGACTGAAAGGTCGCATCTCAACTCTCACATCAGTAAAACCTTTATGAAGGCGCTGGGATCTCCCAACTACTTCACCCACGATTCCTGCTGCAAGGGCTCCCTGAATACCGCCTTCCGGACCCTGACCGGCTATACTGATGCGCAGGTAGGCGTGGACCTGGGCAAAGCCAAGCACGTCATTCTTTACGGGCGTAACATTTTTGAATCTTTAGAACTCAAGCAGGTCAAGCAGTTAATGAAGGCCATTGAAAACGGGACCAGGCTCACTTATATCGACCCGAGAGTTACCGTTACGGCTACCAAAGCCCACAAATACTTGATGATCCGCCCCGGGACGGACCTGGCTCTGAACTACGCCTTGATGCACGTTATTTTAAAAGAAGGCCTGTACGATAAAGAATACGTCGACCGGTGGGTTCTCGGTTTAAAGGAATTGCAGGCGTTTATTGAACCTTACACTCCCGAATGGGCAGAAAAGGAAACCGGTATTCCCGCTTACGAAATTGTTTCTCTGGCCCGTGAGGCCAGCGAGGCCAAACCGGCGGTCATATTCCACTACGGGTATCGTTGCTCCCACTACCTCAACGAAATCTATTTCAGAAGGTCCATCATTATGTTGAATGCCCTCATGGGCAGCATAGAAGCTCCCGGAGGTCTCTTCTTCAAGAAGGGTGCCCGGGATGCAGGCAAGAAACCCCTCAACAAACTAACCGACCAGGACCTGCCCGGGGTAACCGTAGAGAGATGCGACGGCGTGGGCACTTCCAGGCTGCCCTTGCCCGACCCGGCCCACGGGGTGGTTCAGATGCTGCCCAAAGCTATCCTGGAGGAAGACCCCTACCCCGTGAAAGCATTGATAGTCTGGCGCTTCAACCCCCTGCTTTCCATACCTGATTACGAAAACAACAGGCGTGCTCTGGAGAAGCTCGACTTCGTCGTTACCATAGATATCCAGTTCAGTGAAACTGCCTGGTATTCGGATGTCATCCTTCCCGAATCAATCTACCTGGAAAGGGGAGACTCCATACAGGAGGTAAACGGCTTAAAACCCGCGTGGTACCTGCGCAGGCCTGCCGTGTCGCCCCGCTACGACACCAGGCCGGGGTGGGAAATCATGAAGTCTTTAGCCGACCGGCTGGGTATCGGCCGGTACTTCCCCTATCAGACGCTGGAAGAACTGTGGGTTTACCAGCTAAAGGGGACCGGTATCAACATCAGTGACTTTGCAGAAAAAGGATTCGTTTCCCTGAGTGAAGAGCCCATTTACTGGGACCGTAAAGATGGAATCAAATTGAAGACTCCTTCGGGTAAAATTGAATTTGTGTCCAGCCTGCTGGAGAAAAACGGTTTTTCTTCCTTCCCGGCCTATGAACCTGTTCCTGCGCCGCCGGAAGGATATTTCCGCCTGATGATAGGCAGGACTGCGGCCCATACTCATGTCTCGACGCAAAATATCCCACTTCTCAACGAGCTTGTGTCTGAGAACGTCCTCTGGATCAATACTCGTCGGGCAGAAGAACTGGGTATCAAAGATGGACAGCTGGTAGAGGTTATTTCATCCCGGGGCCGGGATACCATCCGTGCTTATGTTACCGATCTCATCCATCCGGAAGCAGTTTTTATGCTCCACGGATTTGGGCATAAAGTGCCTGTTCAGACCAGGTGTTACGGCAAGGGTGCCATGGATACCATGTTGCAGGAAAACATTACCGACCCTGTGGGTGGTAGCCCGGCGTTACAGCATATCTATGTGACCGTGAGACCGGCTAATGTTGAGGGGGTTGAGTAAATGAGCAAGTATTACCTCTACCAGGACGAAAGTAAGTGCATTTCCTGCCGTAGTTGTGAGGTACAATGCAAGGTCAACAAAGGCCTTTTCGAGGTGGGACCTAAGCCAAACCAGGTAGTGGCAGCAGGTGAGATTCGGATAAATGGTGAGCCCAGTTTTATTGCTTGTTTTCATTGTGAGGAACCCTGGTGCATACCGGTCTGTTCCACCGGGGCCATACAAAAACGTGCTATTGACGGTATTGTGTTTATTGACCAGGAGTTGTGTGTGGGATGCAAGAGCTGCATCATGGCCTGTCCGTGGGGGGCGCCCCAGTGGGATGCCAGGAAAGGCAGGGCCGTAAAATGCGATTATTGCAAAGACCGTATTGATGCAGGGCTTAAACCTGCATGTGTTGCCGCTTGTCCTACAGGTAGCCTTATCTTTGGTCCGGCCGGAGATGTGCCGAGCATAATACCATCATACAGCAGGTCGAGCGCATTGCTCCGGGGGTGAACCGGGTCGCCCGGGTCCACCGGAGAAGTGAATAGCGGCTAGCAGGAAGCGCAGCCACTGTCGATGAGCAGTCGAACATAAAGCGAATAGCCCGGGCGCCCATTACTTATCTGCCAGCAGGAGGACTGGAGGCTCATGTTGGTCCTTTTGAAGTTGCCTCAACTCGGGTTGACTTCATCAAATGAAAGGGTAGTTACCCTGGTGAATTCCCCCCGTTTTTTTTCTTCCGGGGTGGCCGGTTCTTCCAGAAGGTCTTCATTCCCCGGAGCAAACCGGGGTTCCTTTTTTTGGGCCCTTTTCACTTCCGGTGTTCTGTCCCCGGCCGGCATGCTGCCATCCCGCCTTTCGCTCCTGCAGGTTTCAAAACCCACTATCATCTATTATCATTAATTTCTCCCGTGAATTGTTTTCTATTCATTTTGAGATCCCCAGGCGTCGGGCGGCGGCCAGCAATTGTTCCGCCCGGCGCACGATGGGCAGCTCCACCATTTTCCCGTCCACCTGAATCACACCGCTGCCGGCGGTCCGGGCCCGGTCAAAAGCTTCTACCACCTTCTCGGCCCAGGAGATTTCTTCAGCGTCGGGGGTAAAAACTTCGTTGACAGGTGCCACCTGGGCGGGGTGGATCACCAGTTTGCCCTGGAAGCCCAGTTTACGGGCATGTCGGGCATCTTCCACCAGGAAAGCGATGTCCCTGAAGTCGGGGTTTACGGTATCCAGGGGTGGAGCGATGC
>NZ_JBNATZ010000266.1:0-3270 GCF_049701015.1 Desulfofundulus sp. | reverse complement strand
TGCGACGGCCTTGGCGGCGATAACGTGCATCAGCGGCCCCCCCTGGATACCCGGGAAAACAGCCTTATCAATGGCCGCAGCATACCCGGCCCGGCACAAAATCATACCCCCCCGGGGGCCGCGCAGGGTTTTGTGGGTGGTAGTGGTCACC
The DNA here is from genome assembly GCF_049701015.1 of Desulfofundulus sp. NCBI lineage: Bacteria > Bacillati > Bacillota > Clostridia > Eubacteriales > Peptococcaceae > Desulfofundulus > Desulfofundulus sp. The sequence goes on along the minus strand of NZ_JBNATZ010000266.1, from coordinate 3,119 downwards.
ACATCCGCGTAAGGGACCGGGTTCATATGCTCCCCTGCGGCCACCAGCCCTGCGATGTGGGCCATGTCCACCATCAGGTAGGCGCCCACTTCCTCGGCAATTTCCTTAAACTTGTAAAAGTCAATGGCCCGGGGGTAGGCACTGGCCCCGGCCACGATGATCTTCGGCTTATGTTCAAAGGCCGCGGCAAAAACCTTCTCGTAGTCTATCAACCCCGTTTCCCTGTCCACCCCGTAAAAAGCCACCCGGAAGTATTTCCCGGACATGTTCAAGGGGCTGCCGTGGGTGAGGTGACCGCCGTGGGCGAGGTTCATACCCAGAATGGTGTCCCCCGGTTCCAGCAGCGCGAAATAAACGGCCATATTGGCCTGGGCTCCGGAATGGGGCTGCACATTGACATGTTCGGCACCGAAAAGCTCCCTGGCCCTTTTGATGGCCAGTTCTTCCGCAATATCCACATACTGGCAGCCGCCGTAATAACGCCGCCCGGGGTAACCTTCGGCGTACTTGTTGGTCAGCACCGAACCCTGGGCCTCCATCACCGCCCTGCTGGCGGCATTTTCCGAAGCGATCAGTTCCAGCGTGCTGCGCTGGCGGCCCAGCTCCAGTTCGATTGCCCGGGCGATTTCAGGATCTACCGCAGCTAGAGATTTGTTCATGTGCATTAAACAGTTTCCTCCCCCACGACATGCTCCGGCGGTTAACGGCCACCACGGTTACCGTATTTCTCCTCAATCCCGGCAATCTTGTCCACCCGCCGGGCGTGACGGCCGCCGGTAAATTCAGAAGCCAGCCATACCCTGACGATTTCCCGGGCCAGACCGGGGCCGATTACCCTCTGGCCCAGGGTCAATACATTGGCGTCGTTATGCTCCCGGGAAGCCCGGGCGGAAAAAGTATCGTGGCAAAGGGCTGCCCGGATGCCGGGCACTTTGTTGGCAGCAATAGCCATCCCGATACCCGTACCGCAGCAGAGTATGCCCCGCTGGTATTCCCCGGTCCGAACGGCCTCGGCTACCAGGAGGGCGAAATCGGGGTAATCCACGGATTCTTCAGAAAAGGTCCCGAAATCATGAAAGGGAATACCGTGTTCCTTGAGCAAAGAAATAATCTCTTCCTTCAAGCGAAAGCCACCGTGGTCGGCGGCCAGGGCAATCCGTAAGGACATCGCTCCCCTCCTCATTTCAAAAAGGAAATACAACCTGTATCTTTCTACAAAAAACGCTATTTTCCTGCTTAAAATTTAAGCGGGCTCCGGCCGTCCCCGTCCCTCGTCGTAGCCGCCCGCAGGCGGGGTTTCCCCTGGAGACTGTTGTGCAGGTGAGGGTCCTTTTGAATCCGGGTCCGCATTTCGCTCACCGGCAGGCGGGGTTTCTTCCGGTCCCGGGCCCGCATGGGGAGAACCGGCTTTTTCAGCGACCAGCCTGTCCAGGGCCAGGGAGATCAGGTAACGCAGTTCACCGGCACACTGGCGGTAGACATCCACCGGTCCGCCGAACGGGTCGGGTATGTCGCCACCCCTGCCGGCGTATTCGGACAGGGTAAAAATTTTGCCCGCCAGGTCCGGTGCCTGCTCCCGGATCAGCCGTTTGTGGCTTTCAGTCATGGTCAGCACCAGGTCGGCCTCTTCCAGGTCCCGGCGGGTAAGCAGGGTCGCCCTGTGGGATCGCAAGTCCAGGCCCATTTCTTCCATCACTTCCACGGCCTGGGGCGACGCTTCGCTGCCGGGCAGGGCAGCTATCCCCGCAGAGAAAACTTCAATTTCTCCCTGCAGCCCCCTCCTGGCCACCATGTCCCTGGCCAGGGCTTCCGCCATGCTGCTCCTGCAGGTGTTGCCGGTACACACGAACATTATTTTCATATCCCATCCTCCCGGTAAATATCAAAACGTTCACAACAGCAGCTTGAACCCGATACCCACCAGGATGAAACCGCCCAGAAGCCGCGCCTTCTCCCCGACCACACGCCCGAGACAGCGGCCCAGCACCAGCCCGGCCAGGGTCATGAGGCCGGCCACCAGCCCGAAAGTGAGGACGGTCAAAAGGAGCTGCGTTCTCAAAGTGCCGAGGGTGAAACCTACACTCAAGGCATCCATGCTTACGCTGGCTCCCAGAAAAAACAACCCCCAGTTGTTCAGCAGAACAATACGCGGTTCACCCTCGCCAAAGGCATCCCTGATCATGCGCAGGCCAAGGTAAAGGAGCAGCACCGACCCCGCTATGGTGGCCGCGCGGCCCAGCAGCCCACCCACCAGTTCCCCTGCTTCAAAGCCCAGCAGGGGCATGACAATATGGAAAAGGAGCACGGTCAAAGTTATGAGCAAGATCTGGAACCGTCTGACTCCGGTCATCCCGATACCCAGGCACATGGAAAAGGCATCGGTGCCCAGCGCCACCGCCAGCAAAAGCAAGGTCAAAATACTCACGCGGTTTCCTCCGGAAAACTTCTTCACACACGCTCAATCCGGCCGCCTGCAGCCCGCCGCAGGCGATTCATCACGGCCAGCCCCAACCCCCGGGGTTCAATACCTTCGGCCAGGATGATGTCCACACCCAGTTCATCAAAGCGGCGCAGGGCGGCAAAAAGGCGGGACGCTATGCCCGCGTGGTCCTGCCGCGGGCCGGCCACCACCACCCGGCCCTCCGTGTATTCGCCGGCCGTTTCAGCAGTGGCCAGAATACCCACCCGCCAGCCCCGGGACTGGTAATCTCCGGCGAGTTCCTTTACCCTGGCCACAACCCGCTCCGGCTCCCCCTCAACCAGCACCAGGGGGGCCCGGGGGGCGTAATGCCGGTACTTCATGCCCGGCGAACGGGGGCGGAAATCGCCCGTAAAAGAATGACCGGTCACCCCACCAATACCCGGGTCCACCCGCACCTCACCAATAACCTTTTCCAGTTCCTCGCGAGTTATACCCCCGGGACGCAGGATCACGGGTACACGGCCGGTGAGGTCCAGTACCGTCGACTCAAGACCCACCCCCGCGGGCCCCCCGTCCAGGATTAGTTCAACCAGGCCTTTCAGGTCCTGCCAGACATGCCGGGCCGTGGTCGGGCTGGGCCGGCCGGAAAGGTTGGCACTGGGCGCCGCCACCGGCACCCCCGCGGCTGCTATGAGGG
>NZ_JBNATZ010000265.1:0-3294 GCF_049701015.1 Desulfofundulus sp. | reverse complement strand
TGGTACGCTCATCAAAAACCTGCATGCGGTACATACCCACATTGCGCCGCCCGGTAACAGGGTCCCGGGTGAAGACCAGGGGGAGTGTGATAAATGGACCCCCGTCCCCGGGCCAGCATTTGAGCACAGGCAGCTCTTTCAGGGAGGGGTTGTCCCGGATAATTACTTCCTTACAGGGCCCCGTCTTCACTATTCTGGGGATGAACGAAGAGAGCTGGGCCAGTTTCGGTATGACTTTCAGCTTATCTATGAAAGTTACGGGAAGCTCGGGGGGTTGCAAAATACTGATTAATTCTTCTCCAATTCGATCCAGGTTTTCTACCTCCAGGGCCAGACACATTCGTTCCATGGAACCAAAGGCATTGGTCAACACGGGAATATCGTAACCTCGTACATTTTCAAAAAGCAATGCCGGCCCGCCAGCTTTGCAAACCCGGTCTGTTATTTCGGTTATTTCCAGCTCAGCATCGACTTCCGTACTAATTCTTTTTAACATCCCTCTCCCTTCCAGTACAGAGAGGAAGGCTCGCAAATCTTTATAAGCCATGACACTACCTCCGCTTTAAACCACGGTACCCACGTGTACGGTAACAATACCCCCGGTAAGTTCGTAGTAACAGGTATCCGCCAGACCCACTTCACAAAAGAGCTTTTTGATTTCCCGCTGATGGGGAAAATCCTTTAAGGAATTGGGCAGGTAACTATACGGGCCGTCAAAGCCGATTCCCAGACGTCCGAGAAGCGGTACCAGGTGATTGAAATAAAAGTAATATAGCTGTTTGAAGATGGGGGCACTTGGTTTGGATAACTCCAGGGATACCACTTTCCCCCCCGGCCTCACCACCCGTGCCATTTCACTGATGGTTTTGCGGATATCCGGCACATTGCGAAGGGCAAAGCCAATGGTGGCACAATCAAAGGTATTATCGGGGAAGGGTAAATTAATGGCATTTCCCTGTACGAACTGGATCTGTTGGGAAAAGGGGGTTTTTTTAATGTTTTCCCTGGCTTTCGCCAGCATGTTTTCACAAAAGTCCACCCCTATCACCCGGCCCCGGGGACCAACCAGGCGCGCCTGCTCGATGGTGAGCATGCCGGTCCCGCAGCACACATCCAGGCCGTAACCCCCCGGCTGCAGACCGGTTTGAGCGGCGGCAAAACGGCGCCAGTACTTATCCCGGTTGAAACTCAAGGCTGTGTTTAAAAGATCGTAGCGGTGCGCAATAGAAGAAAATATGGCATGTACGTATTCTTCTTTGCTTCGATAGGGTGAGGGAATACGAACCATCGTTCTTGCTCCTTTTTTATCCTACCTGTACGGCCAGTCCCTCATTTTGTTTTTGGAAAAGACGGATTAACTGTTCCAGGATATCGCGACTTTCCCCAGGGGGGAGGCCATTTAGAGCCAGGAGGGCTTGACCGAGGTAACCGCTGGTTTCCACCTCATATTCGCTCAGTCCCACGGCCATACCAAAACTTGTCCCCAGCATCTCCAGTTCTTTCTGTTCCTGTTCCGACGCACCGGCCAGGTGGCCACCCATCCTGCAACCGCCGCCGAAAAGGAGAGCTGTTTCTTTGTAAACAATTTGTCTGAGTACATCCGTATCAGCTAGAGTCTCTCCAGCTTTTACACGCAGGATACTGCCCTCGCTTATTTCACATATTATTTTCGAGAGGGGACTTAAGTACTTCACGATGCCGTGCTCACAAAGGCATGAAAAAAAACGGCTGAAGAAGTAATCTCCCACCAGGACCGGAAACTGGCAACCATCCGGGCAGTCGACCGGTCCGGGGTACTCCCGGACATTACGGTGTATACGTGCAGCCAGATAGATGAACTGAATGACTGCTGCCAGGGCAATAGCCTGGAAGTTAAGCGGCGCAAAAATTCTGGCCGAAAGCAGTACCAGCGCAGGGCGGATGATGTCGTGAAAACTGCCGGGGACCAGGTGGCTGAACCTGCCAAGGTGCCCGGACCGGATTTGAAAGGAACGGGCCAGTATATTTTGCGCTTCCTGGAGTTCCGATTTAATGGGGGCGAGTACCCGGTCAAACATTTTAGTCCTCCTTCTTCTCCTAACTTAGTATTGATTCGTTATAGCTGAAAAATTTCCTCCCCATCGTGAAAAATGGTCGAAAATGCAGTGAGCCCTGCAATCTTTTTTAGATCGCAAGGCTCACTAGTCCTTGGTTAACCGGGTACTAATAAAAATCCCCCTCCTAAAGATTGACAGCTACCTGTTGCTCAGCCACTTGTTCCGTGATGGGAAAGATGCCGCGTTTTGTTTCTTTGGCCGACATGTGCTTGGCACGAAATTGGCTGGTCAGGTAGTTGCATGCATCCCAGGGATCGACCTTATCACCACAGGTAAACACATCAACCGCTGCATAACCCAGCTCCGGCCAGGTATGAATGGCCAGATGGGATTCCGAGATAACCACCACGCCGCTGACTCCCTGCGGGCTGAATTTATGGAATACGCATTCCCTTACTTCTGCTCCTGCTTCGAGGGCTGCATTAACCATGATCTCTTCTACTTTTTCAATGTCGTTCAGGATGTCGAATTCGCAGCCATAAATTTCAGCCAAGACATGGCGGCCCAAGTGTTTCATCTTTGTTATCTTCCCCCTTTTAACCCAAAATATTATTGGAATCAAGCCACCTGGCAAACTCGACATTTGTCAGGATTGGCCAATTCCAATCAAGTTCAATTGTAGCATAAGATTCATCGTTGTCAAATAAAATTTTAAACGCCTCTACAGGTTTTTTTTTACATTTTCTATTTCGTTTCACCAATCTCTCTAATTACGAGATAGACCATGGGCGGGGCGCCGAAGACCATGGTAGTGGCTGCAGCTACTATACCTGAATCATTAAAAACGAGCCCCAGAATACTGGCAATCGTAACTCCGACAAAGCCGCAAAAGAGGTCGGGATATTTGCTCCTGATGGAGGCCATTACACCTACCGGCCGGTGGAAGAGCAGTGCCAGGCTACCCAGGCTGGCTACGAAAATACGGCTCCAGATGGTGTAGCGGACCAGTTTGATGTTTAGTTCCGACTTGCGCCGGATGATATCCAGCACTACCGGCCAGCCGCCCTGTAATAGCAGGGATGTGGTGCGACCGATGTGGGACTGTAGCCAGAGCGGGCGATGCAGATCATAAATCATAAAGGCCAGCACTACGGCTATCAAACCAAGTACGATCCGGATCATGTTTTGGATGGTCAGGGGGCGGCCTGTGAGCAGTAAAAAGGTGGCAAAAAGTGCACCTGCTGCGGCTATGGTTCCC
>NZ_JBNATZ010000264.1:0-3326 GCF_049701015.1 Desulfofundulus sp. | reverse complement strand
AAACACGGCACGCACATTAAGTTCCCCTGGGGGCCGGACTGGTTTTACGATAACGACGGTAAGCTGTACTACTACGCTGATGGCCCTGTCGGGAGGGTCTTCCGGGAGTACGCGTACCGTGTCGCGCTGGAGGAGATGAGAAGCAAGGGGTATTCGCTGGTGTCGGAGCAGGAGAGGGACGGGCGGCACACCTGGACGTTTGCCGACCTCAGCGGGACCGGTACTGTAACAGTGACCGTCCTGCCGTCCGGCAGGGTCAGGGTGGAAGTCTCCGGCATACCGGGTGAGGGGTGCCTTTCAGTCACGAGGGACCTGGAGTCGGCCCTCGGGGTGGTGCGGGAGCGGGGACTGACCGCGGACTACCACCGGCCGGCTGACCCGGTGAAGGTGTTCTACGGCATTTCCTGGTGCGGGTGAGGGGGCAGTGTTCGTGGAGGTTTCTTTTCCAATCGTCTCCTGCGTTGTGATAATTGCAGCCGGGTTCCTTTTGAAAGGGGTAGTGGTTGACGGCCACTACGGGGTTCTGTTGTTCCCGCTGTGGGCGGTCTGCGGTATTGCGGCGTACTGGGTCTTCGACCGGCATTTCAGCGGCCCGTCCGCGCTTGTGAAGAACGCCGCGGTGTTTGTCTTTTCCGTGGTGTTCGCTTTCCCGGTTTTCGCCGCGGCACTGCCGCAGCCGGTACCGGTACCGCTGGCAGGGGTGCTCGTGTCGGGAGCCTCGCTGCTCATCGCCCGGTTTATCGCCTTTTGCGACAAGTCCCCGTTCGTGTTTAAGAATTGCTGTTACGGGCTGCTCTCCGTGCCGGTATTCCTGATTTTCTGCCACCTGCGCGGCTGGCTGCCGGAAACTCTGGTCAGGGAGTTCACGGCGTTCGGGGAGCACTTCGGGGCGTTCAGGGTAACGTACTCGGGCTTTTCCAGCGACGACTTCTTTTTCGGGTTGATACTGTGTCCGTGGGCGTTCACCGTCCTGGCTCTGCTGTTGCGGGAAAGGAGGGACCGCGTTGAACGGGCGGGTACTCAGTGACCTCGTGGCCGCCGTTCCTCTAGCGGCGGTTGCTGTGGCGGCGGCTGCAAACAGGCGTGCCGGTGAAAACCGGAAACTACCTATCCAGTCTGCTCTGGCGGCGGTTTCCCTTCTTGCCTTCAGTGAAATATTTTCGTACAGCAGCGTGCCCGTCCTGCTGGCCGCCGCCACGCTGCCTTACGGGCTGGTGCTGGCGTTTGAAACTGGCGTCAGGGGTGAACGACGGGCAGCCGAGGCGAAGGCGATGTTTTTCCTGCAGGGGGTCCTGGCCTTGACCGGCCTGGGCGCCTTTTTCTTCGGGAATGACCGGGTAGTTATTTTCCCCGGGTCGCCGTGGGAAGCGACCGTGCTGGTGAGGTCTTTCGGCCCGGTCAACTTCTGGTCCGGCCTGGTGATCGGCGCTCTATTAAGTGTAGACGGCGTGCTGCTGGCGCATGTAATCAAAACGTATGAGGCTGAGGAGCAGGAGCGGGTGCGGGAGCGGCTTGAGGAAATTCAGCGGAGGTTGGGGTGTGAGCCGTTCCGGGTGCTGCCGGCCGGGGACGGGATATCTTTTGTGAATGCGGAGTCACAATTGAACAGGAATGCTGAACATGTGACGGCAGTCCAAGTCGAGCAACCAGCGGACAGTCGGCCCGCGGGAACGCAGTCCGGGAGCGGGGCTGTGGAGAAGCGGGACGGCCCTCCGTACGAAGAGCGGAAGCTCTGGATACCGGAGTAGCGTGGGGGGGTTGGGAATGATCTTCAAGAGGAAGCGGTCGGAGAAGCAGGTCCCGTTTGAGGACGTCTGCGCTGTCCTGCGTTACCTGGCCGGTAACGGTCCCGGCAGCAGCAGTGCTGGCGGTCACCGTGCTGCCTGGAACAGAGTTGTGGAAGTCATTGTCGAGCCGGACAGTTCTGATATTGTGTCGCTAATTAGTCCAACGGTTGCAAGGAGCCTGCTGGCGCAGGCCCTGGTGATGGTCGACCCGGCGTGCGCGGGCCTGATAGTGTCGCGCGCGGGCAGGTGCGTCCTGGACGATGGGTTTCAGGTTTTTGATTGGTGCGACCTGTCCAAAGAATTCTTATGCGCGTGCGGCGAAAAAGAAGTGGTAACTGCTGTTGAGAGAGCGGTCGGCGCGTGTCTCCCGGTCAGCTGCGGCGGCTGTGAGAGCAAACCCTGCTTGAGCAACGTGCAGGTTACGGTCCAGTTCGGCGGCAGGAAGTTCCTGGAGATGGTCTTGCGGTCTCTCATCGATGACGATAGGGACAGGTTTGAGAAAGTCGACGCATTTTTCCGGGGAGTGCTCGTCCCGGCTGTCGACGTTTCTTTTTACGATCTACCGCCGGGAATGCTCCTGATTTTAATCAGGAGATGAGAGGCGGCTGATATTCAGCGGTCGTTAAAAGACGGCCACTTTTTTGTTTTTCGGAACGTTTTTCACGAAGGAGGTGAGCGAAGAAGTGGAGCAGGTGATAACGCTCAAGCTGAAGCTGTATGAGCCGACCCGGGCCAAGCAGGAGATGTACCAGACCATGGCCGACCGGTGCACTGATTTTGCCAACCGGTACCTGGGCCTGGACGAGAAAGAGCGGCCCAGGACGTCAAAGGAAGCTAGGGGGTATTCCGACCCGCTGCCGTCGGCGGTGCTGAACCAGGCCATCCGCGACATCAAAGCGAAGCCGAAGGCGAAGCGGTTCAAGCGGTTATGGCCCGCGTTCAACAACCAGAACTTCCGGGTGGAGAGGGAGTATACCGTGGGCGGCGGAGCCGTCTGGAAGGCTTCCTTCCCCACGCTGGAGAAGCGGGTCGGGGTGCCCGTTGTCGTCCAGCCCTACCAGGAGAAGTACCTGGAGATGCTCCTTTCCGGGCGGGCGGAACAGGGGGTGGAGCGGCTGGTCAGGCGCGGGAAGGACTGGTACATCCACCTGAGCCTGACGGTGCCCGTAGAGCGGGCCCAAAAGCCGGAAAAGGTCATGGGTGTCGATTTGGGGCTGATAGACTTGCTGGTGGCCAGTGCAGGAGGCCAGACGCTGTTTTTCCCTGGGAGCGGGCTGGCATATACCCGCAGGCACTATGCTGACCTGCGCAAAAGGCTCCAGGAGGCCGGGGCGCACAGGGTGCTGAGAGAGCTGGGCGACAAAGAGCACCGGTGGGTGACGGACGTGAACCACAAGGTCAGCAGGGCGCTCGTGGATTTTGCTGTCGCCCGCGGGGTGACAGTAATCCGGCTGGAGGACCTGACCGGGGCGAGGTGGGCGCGTCCCCAAAGAAAAGAGCAGCGCAAAGACCACGGGCGGAGCCTGCAGTACTGGCCGT
>NZ_JBNATZ010000263.1:0-3333 GCF_049701015.1 Desulfofundulus sp. | reverse complement strand
CAGGCAGGCCAGGGTAATCCTGGCCTCCCATTTGGGTCGTCCCAAAGGCAAAGTGGACGACCGCTACCGCATGGACCCGGTGGCCCGGCGTCTCTCCGAACTGCTGGGCAGGCCGGTGGTCAAGGTGAATGACTGTATCGGAGAGGAAGTCAAGCAAGCTATTGCCGGGATGAGACCCGGTGATGTGGTGCTGCTGGAAAACGTGCGCTTTTACCCCGGTGAGGAAAGGAATGACGAAAAGTTCGCCCGGCAGCTCGCTGAACTGGCCGACGTTTATGTGAACGACGCTTTCGGCACCGCCCACCGGGCACATGCCTCCACAGAAGGGGTGGCCCACTATTTGCCCGCCGCTGCCGGGTTCTTAATGGAAAAGGAGATTACCGTGCTGAGCCAGGCCCTGTCCAACCCGACCCGTCCCTTTGTGGCCATCCTGGGTGGGGCCAAGGTCTCCGATAAGATTGGTGTCATTGAAAACCTCCTGGGCAGGGTGGACGCCCTGCTTATTGGCGGGGGTATGGCCAATACTTTCCTGGCCGCGCGGGGATTCAACATGGGCAAGTCGCTGGTTGAAGCGGACCGGGTGACTCTGGCCCGTGACTTAATGGCACGGGCGGAAAAGGCGGGTGTAAAGCTCGTGTTGCCCGTGGACCTGGTGGTTGCCGAAGCTGCCCGCCCGGACGCGGAACCCAGGGTGGTGGCGGTGGATGCCGTACCGGAAGAGTGGATGGCCCTGGACATCGGCCCGAAAACGGTGGAGTCGTTTGCCGCCGAAGTGCGCAATGCCGGTACCGTCGTCTGGAACGGTCCCATGGGTGTCTTTGAGATGGCCCCCTTTGCTGCCGGCACCATTGGTCTGGCCAAAGCGCTGGCTGAAAGTAAAGCCACCACCATCGTGGGCGGGGGGGATACGGCAGCGGCGGTGGAAAAGGCCGGAGTGGCTGAAAAGATGTCCCATATTTCCACCGGCGGCGGCGCCTCCCTGGAATTTCTGGAAGGGAAGGTTTTACCCGGCGTGGCCGTGTTGACGGATACAGGGAAGTGAGGGAGAGATAAAACATGCGTGTCCCCTTTCTGGCCGGCAACTGGAAAATGTATAAGACTGTCGCCGAAGCGGTAGAATTTGTGCGGTCGCTGAAAGGAGCCCTGGCCGGCGTTCAGGGGGTGGAGGTGGCGGTGTGTCCTCCGTTCACAGCCCTGCACGCCGTGGCCCGGGAACTGGAGGACAGCAACATTGTCCTGGGTGCCCAGAATATGTACTGGGAAGAAGAAGGGGCCTATACGGGGGAAATTTCCCCGGTGATGCTGAAGGAAACCGGCTGCCGCTACGTGATCCTGGGCCACTCGGAGCGGCGGCAGTATTTCGGTGAACGGGATGAAGATGTGAACGCCAAGGTAAAGGCGGCGTTGAAGCACGGGCTCGTCCCCATTGTGTGCGTGGGCGAACGCCTGGAGGAAAGGGAAGCGGGAGATACGGAGAAAATTGTGGGTACCCAGGTGCGCCGTTCACTGGCCGGCCTTTCCGGCACCGAGCTGGCCCGCCTGGTGGTGGCTTACGAGCCTGTATGGGCCATCGGTACCGGGCGTACGGCCTCGCCGGAAGACGCCCAGGAGGTCAACGCTTTTATCCGCCGCGTACTGGCAGGGATGGGTGGCGAGGAGGCGGCCCGGCAGGTCCGCATCCAGTACGGTGGCAGCGTCAAGCCGGAAAATGCCGCCGACCTGCTCGGACAACCCGATATAGACGGTGCCCTGGTGGGCGGTGCCAGCCTGAAGGTGGAGAGCTTTGCCGCCATTGTCCGGGCGGCACTACGGGTATAGTCGCCGGACGATGCTTGTGATGCCTGACAAAAAAGGCCAGGCCGATATTTTAACATCCTGGAGGTTTCTGATGGAGATAAAGCATGTCCCCATGGTCCTGGTCATCCTGGACGGCTGGGGCCTGCGGGAGGAACAAGAGGGAAATGCCATTGCCCGGGCCAGAACACCAAATATGGACCGCTTTTGGGCCACCTATCCCCACACCACCCTGGGAACATCGGGGGAGGATGTGGGGCTGCCTGACGGCCAGATGGGCAACTCCGAGGTGGGGCACCTGAATATCGGGGCCGGGCGCATTGTCTACCAGGAGCTCACGCGCATTACCCGGGCCATCAGGGACGGCAGCTTTTTCACCAATAAAGCTCTTGTGGCTGCTGTGGACCATGTCCGGGCAAATCACAGGGCGCTCCATTTGATGGGTCTTTTGTCCGACGGTGGCGTGCACAGCCACATCACCCACCTCTTTGCCCTGCTGGAACTGGCCAGGAGGTATAATTTGCCGCAGGTGTACGTACACTGTTTCCTGGACGGGCGGGATGTCCCCCCGGACAGTGCCGGGGAATACATCCGGCAGCTTGAGGAAAAGTGCCAGGAACTGGGTACGGGCAGGGTTGCGACGGTCATGGGGCGTTACTACGCCATGGACCGGGACCGCCGCTGGGACCGCACCAGAAGGGCGTATGAGGCCATGGTCCTGGGGGAAGGGTTGAAGGCGTCTTCCGCCCTGCAGGCCCTGGAAGAATCTTACCGGCGCGGGGAGACCGATGAGTTTGTGCAGCCGACGGTGATTACCTGGGACGGCCAGCCCGTGGCGGTGATCGGAGACGGTGACGCAGTGATCTTTTACAATTTCCGCCCCGACCGTGCCAGGCAGATCACCCGGGCTTTCGTGGACGAGGATTTTACCGGTTTTGAGCGCCCGGCAAACCGCCCGCGGGTGCATTTTACCTGCATGACCCTATACGATAAAACCATAGACGCCCCGGTAGCTTTTGAACCCCACCATCCCACGAACACCCTGGGAGAAGTGATCAGCCGCCTGGGGCTCAAGCAGTTGCGACTGGCCGAAACGGAAAAATACGCCCACGTCACCTTTTTCTTTAACGGGGGAGTGGAAACGCCCTACCCGGGGGAAGACCGCCTGTTAATCCCCTCTCCCAAAGTTGCTACCTACGACCAGAAGCCGGAGATGAGTGCCCCGGAGGTTACGGATGCCTTCCTGGAGCAGCTGGCTTCGGATAAATACCAGGTAATCATTATGAATTATGCCAATGCGGACATGGTGGGCCATACCGGTGACATGGCGGCGGCGGTCAGGGCCGTTGAAGCCGTGGACCGGTGTCTGGGAAAGGTGGTGGGGGCCGTGCTGGAAAAGCGGGGTACGGCCATCATTACCGCCGATCACGGCAATGCTGACGAAATGCTGGACCCCGGCGGACACCCCCATACCGCCCATACCACCAACCGTGCCCCCTTTATACTGATCGGGGAGGATCTCGGGCGGGTGAAACTCCG
>NZ_JBNATZ010000262.1:335-3348 GCF_049701015.1 Desulfofundulus sp. | reverse complement strand
ATTATCCCTTAAACTTGGGTATTATGCCAAGGTGGGTTGTATTTGACGCTTACGTAGCCGATCATTTGAAAGTCTCCAGGGAAGATTTAATCAGGGAACTTTTTTCATAAATGATAAAAATTTCATGAAAATAAACTGGGATGGGGTCGGGTGTTGCTGTTGGCATTAAAAGTTCAAAAACAATGGTGGCGGTGGCTGCTGGTTGGGACCTGCCTGCTGGCCATCGCCTATTTTTCCAGCCAGCCCTTTGCCGAGCAGGACCTGCGGCCGGAGATCTGGCGCCACGCCGGCTTGGTGAAGCGGGTACGGGAACTGCCGCCGGTAAGCTTTTCCTACAGCGGCCAGCTGGTGGACAACCGCCGTGCCCCGGCGGACTTCATCCAGTTCTGGCTACGCAAGGGGGCGCATGTGGTAATTTACGGCGCACTGGGCCTGTCATTGACCGCCGCCCTGGACGGTGCCGGTTCTGTCGGCCGGCGGCGCTGGGTGCTGGCCGGGGTAATCCTGGTCTTAGTGGCCGCCCTGGACGAGTGGCACCAGACCTTTGTCCCCGGCCGCACCGGCCGGGCAGTGGACGTACTGGTGGACCTGACTGGCTACACGGTCCTGGCCTTTTTCTTTTCGAAAAAAAGCAAAAACCTGCAGGTGTAGAGGAGGCATTTTATGCACGTTCTGGTTACCGGCGGGGCCGGCTACATCGGCAGCCATACGGTAAAGGAACTGCTCCGGGCTGGTTATAAGGTGACGGTGGTGGACAACCTTTCCCGCGGTCACCGTGCGGTGGCGCGGGTGCTCGCCGGGGCTGAATTCGTATGGGGTGATATTGCGGACCGGGAGCTGGTGGTAGGGCTGCTGAGAGCGCGCGGCGTTCAGGCCGTCCTCCACTTTGCTGCGCTGAGCCTGGTGGGGGAATCGGTGGCCGAACCGTCCCTTTATTACCATAACAACGTGGTCAAGGGCCTGTCTCTCCTGGAGGCGGTAAGGGAAGCGCGGGTCCCTTATTTTATCTTTTCTTCCACCGCTGCCGTTTACGGAGAGCCGGTGCGGGTGCCCATTGAAGAGGGCCACTCCCTGGTCCCCACCAACCCCTACGGGGCCACCAAGCTGGCCTTTGAGGAAGCGCTGCGCTGGTACGGCGTTGCCTACGGTTTAAAGTACATCATCCTGCGGTACTTTAACGCCGCCGGAGCCGACCCGGAGGGCGAACTGGGTGAGGACCACCAGCCCGAAACCCACCTCATTCCCCTGGTGCTGCAGGCGGCCCTGGGGCTGCGCCCGAAAGTGACCATTTTTGGCACCGATTATCCCACGCCGGACGGGACCTGCATGCGGGACTACATCCACGTCACTGACCTGGCGGCGGCCCATGTGCTGGCGCTGCGGGCCCTGGCGGGCGAGCTTCTTTCGGGGGCATACAATTTGGGTAACGAGCAGGGCTACTCGGTTCGGGAGGTGGTGGAGGTGGCAAAGCGGGTGACCGGGCGGAACTTCCCGGTAGAGGAAGGAGCACGGCGGCCGGGGGACCCGGCGGTGCTGGTGGCCTCCTCCCGGCGCATCAGGGAAGAGCTGGGCTGGCGCCCCCGCTACGGCGACCTGGAAACCATCGTCCGCACGGCCTGGGAGTGGCACCGGCGGCACCCGGAGGGCTATGGAGATGGGAGTGAGACGGGCTTTCATGATTGACCTGGCCGTGTTAAATTTAAGCAGGTACCAGTAGGGGAATGACATGGGAAGTGACTTTACAGCAGTATAAATTCATGGGATAATCCTATTAGTGATTCTATTAGTGAAAACTAAAAAATCAACTGGAGTAAAGCAACTCAAAGAGATTTAGCGGGTTATGAGAGGAATTCACAATTTAGTCGAAGGATAATCTTCAGGGGTGTTCGCTATGTTTAGTCCCAAAAAACAAAAACAATCGGAAACCACCTCTAAAAAATCTGTATATATCATTATAAATCCCTGGAAGCGGAGGCAGATTGCCCGGAGGAAAGCAGCTGCCGAAGCATTAAAGGGTATTTGGGCTGATAAGGATGATTCCTTCTTTTCGGGGCGGTAACTCATGCGAATTTTGCTGGATACCAATATTTTGGTTGATTATTTTCGTTCGCAAAGAAGTTCCCGCCCTAAAAATCAGCGGCAAGCATATTGTTGCCAGCAAGCGGACCAATTCATTGACCAGTCGATTGAACGGGGTGTAGAATTGGCCATATCATGTCACACTTTAAAAGAACTGCTTCAATATAAGAATATATCAGCGCAAGAAGAAAAACGAATACTGGAAAATCTCCCTTTAATGTGTGACATTCTCGATACCAACAAGGAAGTTGCTTACATTGCGGGCCTCCTATCACGCCACTCTGCCGAGTACCGTGAACACCACGTAGAAGATTGTTACATAGCGGCCATCGCCATAGCCTATAAATTGCCGCTATATACCAGAAACCCGGACGATTTTAAATATGTCCCGCATCCGGATTTGAAAATAGTGGTTCCGTATCAGTATGAGGCTGACGTAACTTCATAAACAAAATCTAATACAGCTTGTAGGCTCTTAACGAGGCGATGCTGAAGAACAATTAGTTAACAAAGAAAGCGGTCAGACCCGGTAGGTGTAGAGCTGCCGGCGTTTTCATTTGTGTGGAGGAGGTGCGGGTTCTGCCGCCGGTAAGCTTTTCCTACCGTGGCCAGCCCGTGAACAACCGCCGAGCTCCAGCGGATTTCATCCAGTTCTGCTGCGCAAGGGAGCGCATGTGGTAATTTACGGAGCACTGGGCCTGTCGCTGGCCGCTGCCCTGCAAGGGCTGAATAAGAGACGCTGGTTTGTGGCGGGGATGATCCTGGTTCTGGTGGCCTCCCTGGACGAGTGGCGCTAGACCGAAACCCACCTCATTCCCCTGGTACTGCAGGCGGCCCTGGTGCTGCGCCCGAAAGTGACCATTTTTGGCACCGATTATTCCACGCCGGACGGGACCTGCATGCGGGACTACATCCACGTCACTGACCTGGCGGC
>NZ_JBNATZ010000262.1:0-235 GCF_049701015.1 Desulfofundulus sp. | reverse complement strand
CGGCGACCTGGAAACCATCGTCCGCACGGCCTGGGAGTGGCACCGGCGGCACCCGCAGGGCTATGGAGATGTGACTTGTTGTTTGCCCGTTGCTGGAGGTAGGCTTTCATGATTGACCTGCACGTGCATATCCTGCCCGGTCTTAACGACGGCGCGCCGGACCTGGGTGAGGCATTGTCCATGGCCTGGCTGGCGGTGGAGGACGGGATCGAGTTCCTGGTGGCCACACCCCACG
>NZ_JBNATZ010000261.1:0-3358 GCF_049701015.1 Desulfofundulus sp. | reverse complement strand
CGCCCGATGGGAAATTGACCATCATAACCCGGGAAGGCACCTTTGCCGGGGGAGTTGAAAAGCTGGTAGCTCTTTTCGAGGAGCTTAGGAGCAGCGGCATAGACATAGAAAACGTGCGCTTCGAGCAGCACCGCCACGACGAGGCGGTATGCGCATGCCAGGGGGTGCACCACCATGTCTAAAGTCCCCGCCTGGCTGGAAGAAGTAACCCAGAAGTGGCAGGCCGGCATCGCTCATGTTTTTGTCCTGCACGGAAATACGGACGACCTGGTTCTGCCGGGAATGTACGTGAAGGACGTGCTGCTGGCCAGCGGCCTTGTAGCGGGCCGGGAAGTGATAATCAGCTACAACCGCTCCAGCGGGATCAACTTCCCGAGCCCGGCCCACCGCGAAAAATTCCTGGAGATTGCGGAACTCAAGCAGCAGGCTCCCTCCGGTGCGCTTGCAGCCTTGCAGCAGGCCAGGGGCCAGTTGATGACCGGCGATGTTCCCCTGCCGGCCACCCCGGGCCAGGCCCTGCCGCTAATAGAAAGGGCGCTGCTGGCAGCTGACGGGGACAACCGCCCCAGGTGCAGCCTCATCGTTGAACACGCGGAAACGATATTTCCGAATGCCGACCTGGCCACCATGAGCCCGGAAGACCGCAGCCTGCTGGTCACCATAACAAGGTGGGCCAGGGAGAAAGAATTCACCGCTTTAGGCCCCCCGGTCTTCCTGCTGGTGGAGAACCTGGGAGACCTGCATGTCAACCTCCGCCGAGCTTCCAGCCGGATAGAGTGCGTCAGGGTTCCATACCCCGGACATGAGGAGCGGCTGGAGTTCATAAAGGCGCTGGAACTCAGAAACCTGGCGGAAGACCCGGAAGGATTGGCGGCCCGTACCGCCGGCCTGAAACTGGTCCATATCGAGGACATCTTCCTCCGGGCCGACCTGGCCGGTACCCGGGTAACGGAGGAGCTGGTCCGGGAGCGGAAAGAGGAGATCGTCCGCAGCGAATTTGCCGACATCCTGGAAATAATAGAACCCCGGCTGGGATTTGACGACGTGGGTGGCATGGAGCAGACGAAGGAATTTTTCCGCCGGTGCATTATAAAGCCCGTGCGCGAGGGGAGAGCCGCCCGCGTTCCCATGGGCGTGCTGCTTCTCGGCCCTGCGGGTACCGGCAAGACAATTCTGGCGGAAGCGGTGGCGAAGGAAAGCGGCGTAAACTGCTGTTCCCTCAACGTGGGCAAGCTGCTGGGTTCTTATGTAGGCCAGTCGGAGCGAAACCTGGAACGCGCCCTGGAATGTATCCACGCGCTGGCTCCCACCATCGTCATCGTGGACGAAATCGACCAGAGCGGTCTTTCACGCAGCAATTCCGGCGATTCCGGGGTGTCGAACCGGATATTCCGGCGGCTCCTGGAATTTATGTCAGACACGTCGCACCGGGGGAAAATCGTATTCCTGGGCATCTCCAACCGTCCCGACCTCCTGGACGCCGCGTTGAAACGGCCGGGCCGTTTCGACCGCAAGGTTCCCATCCTGACCCCGGAAACAGATGAGCGGGAGGCCATCATCAGGGTCATCCTCAGGAAGTACGGGATAGGACACCGGGCAGGCAACCTGAAAAAAGTCGCCGAATCGACCGACGGGTGGACCGGTGCGGAACTGGAGGCTCTGGTTCTCAAGGCTTACGAAATTGCGGAGGATGCCGGGGAACCCCTCTCTGAAGACCACCTGCTGGCCGCTCTGGAGCGGTATTATCCTTCTACCCAGGACATCGAGGCAATGACCGCTCTGGCCGTAGCGGAATGTAACGATACGGACCTGCTTCCGCCCCGGTACAAAGAATTGCTCAAGACCCGCAACAACCAGACACGGGAAGACCAGAAAAACGCCCGCGCAAGGAGCAGGAGGGCGCTTTAATTTTTTTTTAAGAAAGGAGCGGTTTACTTATGGCTAAAAATCTTGACGAGCTGCTTGACGGCCTGGCATCTGAATTTGGCTCCAGGGAAGAGCTGGAAGCCCAGTGCGCCGAAGCGGCCGTCCGCCTGGGCCTTGACCCCGGGGACGTCAACGTCCGTATGGACGTGCTCGTCACCAACATGTGCCGGGACGGTGTTCTCGTGGACCTGCACGTGGGGCGCACCCGGTTCATGCGCCGGCTTGACGAGCAGGATCTGGGACTGGCACATGAAGACGAAGAACACCGGAAGTTTCTGCAGGAGTACGTGAGGCTCGGGAACAAGTTCCTGCTCAACAGCAAATATCTCCAGATTCTGGACTCCCTTGAGAGGAACGGCCGGCGGACGGTTGAAAAGTACGGCTTCAAAACCCGCTGGGGGATCTTCGTCCCGTACAAAAACTTCGCCCTCATGCGGGAGAAGATTGAGGAGATAAAGAAGGAATACTTCGCAGTCCGGGATGAAATCCTGGACCGTTACGACCAGCTCAAGGAAGAGACCCGCCGGGTGTACGAGAGGGCTGCCCTGGAAAGCTACCGGATGATAAAAAGGGACAGGTACGCCGTCGTGCCGGAGGAATTCACCCGAGCATTTGTCGACGGCGTTATGGCCCTCTTCCCTGATAAGGAACACGTGCGGGATTCCTTCTACTTCGACCTGGACGTGGGATTTGTGCCACTCACCAGCGTGATAGAGGAGGAACGGGTCCGGGTGGAGATGATCCGGCGAAAGGAAGAGATCCTGCGGGAACGGGCCAGGACCCTGATCATGGAGGAGCACTACAAGCAGGAGCAAATCAGAGCCATTCACAGGGAGGCCCTGGAAAGCTACCGGAGAGGCGTCAACGAGTTTCTGCAGCAAACCGTAGGTTACATCTACAACCTGGTCTACGAAGCCTGTGAGGCTGTACGTCTGAATGTGGAGAAAAACGGCCAGCTGCACTCGGGGGATACCAGGCGTCTCAAGACCCTGATCGAAAAACTTAACAGGCTTAACTTCAACAACGACCAGGCGGTCCAGCGCTACCTGGACCAGTTGCGGGAAATCGTTGAAGCCGAAGAACGCAGCCCCCGGGATGTGAAGAGATCCCTGGACGCCATCGCTTCCGAAACGCGACAGACTTTGCTTCTCCTGGGTTGCGAGCCCAGAAGAATCCGGGCTGCTGCGGAAGTAGCCCCGCTGGCGGAAGAAGTGCACCGCAAGGGGCGGGAAAAACGTGCTGGTGAGCCCGTTCTGGAGCTGTTCGTAGAAAACACGCCCGTCCGGAAAAAGCGGGCGGCTGCGATTTAAGTCAAAAAGGCCGGTTCTTCACCCCAAGCTGCGGTTGAGGGACCGGCCTTTATCCATCAATTAAACAGAAAGGATGATTAATAATGTCGCATATGTTGCACGAGACTAGCTTGCCGGAATTA
>NZ_JBNATZ010000260.1:0-3376 GCF_049701015.1 Desulfofundulus sp. | reverse complement strand
GCGGCCACAAAGGTCTCAGGAGAACGACCACTTATAAAGCCAGAAAATACCCACCTGCAAAAGACCAATTATAAACCCCAGCACACCTCCCAGGATTTCGATATGTTTCAGTTCCCGGGACGCCACTGAAGTGATAATTCGTTCCAATTGCTCCAGAGAGAAACTGTTGACCTGCTCCTCCACCACCTTTGACATGCACAGATCTCCCTTTAATTTTTCCCCAAAGCGGTTTACCAGTTCATTTACAAGGGGTGGCAGTTCCTTTTTGACCTGCTCGGCCAGGGCCTCAGAAATCATCCGCCGCAGGGACAGGGGTAAAAAACCCGGGAGCCTGTCCATCACACGGACGCGAACTGCTGTGTCCACGGAACGAATCAGTTCTTCATTTAATTGTTCCGACCGGAAGTAATTCAGGAGTTGCTCCAACGGAAGCAATTGTTCCTCAATTACCTTACCGATAACTCTTGCCAGCTCATCACGTCTCTTGGGCACTACACCCTGGATGGTGTAACCAAGAACGCGAACCGGCCTGTAGGGTCGAAAGATCAGCCATACTGCGAGCCAGTTGGTCACCCATCCGATCAGTGCCCCCACCAGGGGTACAAACACTGTCTGCACCCAGTTCAAATTCATTTCACCCCGTTTTGATATCCTGAAAAGGATAATATCAAAAATAACATATCCCAGGCAAGAGAAAACGGGCGAGGAATTATTTTTTTCGACACAGGGGGCAGTCGGTGCATTCCCTCACCCGGCCCAGGAAAATTAAGTTAATCGTTTCCATGACAGTGTTTTTCTGTTCGCAGTCCGGGTTGTGAATGATAATCTGTTTGGGTGCCAGGGTGATTAAGGTACTGATAAGCATATCCTCATAAGTAATTTCTCCTTCTGTTAAATCCATAAACAAATTTTCCAGGTAGTCCACCTTGAGGATCTGCTTTTGTTCGTCCAGAAGGCGAAACGCCCCGCCGGGTAGCTTGAGCACATGCACCAGTTCAACCCGGGATTCCTGAATTTCCACAAAATACTTGAGCAGCTGGATAAATTCCTGGTATTCCCTTTCCATCAGGAAGTCGTCCACTGCCCTTTCTACGGCCTGTTCCAATTGTTCCACATAATCCTTCAGCCGGAAACGGATAAAACCTTCTACAATGATCTGGTCATTTTGTCTCAGAAAATCGAGAATTTTTTCCATGATCCTTTTCTTGTACAGTTGATGGTAAACCGCCTTTTCTCCTCCCCGGCCATATCCCAGGTGAATTAACGCGTACTTCAATATGTTTTGCCGTTCCTTCTCGTTGAAGTAATAGTAGTTTTCCCTGATCATATCCTTGAGCAGCATCTTCTGCCACTGGCCCAGGATCAACTCCGAGAGAGAACGGGCAATACGGTGGCGGAAAATGGCCTGGATGTCTCCTCTTTTATCCCCACCGGGCATTACCTGGCAGGACACAAAATTAAACCTGCCGGCCGAACTTTCTTTCAGACTCACTCTCAGGCCTTCTTTTTCTAAATTCTTGATTTCCCGCCCCAACCGCATCTTAATGAGATCTATGTGCCGGGCAGTCCCGATGGAGATGTCTGCCATCATTTTCACCGTCCTTTCTCTCTGTTGTAGTATATGTGAGGCTAAAAACCCGTATACAAAATTAATGGTGCCAGGCACTTAACTTATTAACTTATTTGGTTAGGTTAAAAAATTATTGTATCGTTTTTGCTTCATGGATATAATATTTAATGTTCTTAAGTATCTTTAAGTAACTTCAGGAAATTACAGGAAGGTGAAATGGGGATGCTCGAGACCCTGAAGTCCGATAAGAGGAGATTGTTGCTGGTAGCTCTACTGATTACCATGTTGACCTCCGCGTTAAATCAAACGGTGGTGGCAACAGCCATGCCCCGTATAGTCGCCGACCTGGGTGGGCTGGACCTGTATAGCTGGCTGGCGACAGCCTATATCCTCACGTCAAGCGTGGTCATACCCCTGGCCGGAAAGTTCTCCGACCTCTGGGGGCGCAGGCCTTTTTTCCTGGCCGGTGTTGTTCTCTTTTTACTTGGCTCCTGGGCTTCCGGGCTGGCCCACACGATGCACTGGCTCATTACGGCCCGGGCTGTACAGGGCCTGGGCGGCGGTATGTTGATGGCGATGAACACCATTACGATCGGAGACCTTTTCCCTCCGGCGCAGAGGGGGCGCTGGCAGGGAATCATGATGAGCGTATTTGCCCTGGCCACCCTCCTGGGTCCCACTCTCGGCGGGTGGATTACGGACCACTGGAGCTGGCGCTGGGTTTTTTACGTAAGTGCTCCCTTCGGCTTAATTTCCCTGGTACTGCTTTTTTATGCTCTGCCACCTTACCGGGCAGAAAATAAACCGCGTGTCAATTACCTGAGTCCGGCTTTATTGACAATTTCCCTGGTTGGCCTGTTGCTGGCGCTCACCTTTGCCCAGCAGGATTTGAGCTGGACCACCCGCCGCGTGCTGCTTGGGTTCGCGGTTGCAGGGACGGCTGGCATCCTTTTTGTCCTGGTGGACAGCCGGGCGGAAGAACCATTATTACCAGCCTGGCTCTGGCGAAACAATATATTCGTTGTTTCCACCTTAACACTATTTCTGGTGACACTGGGCATGTTTTCTATCACACTCTATTTACCCATGTACCTGCAAATTGTAACGGGTGTAAGCGCGACCTACTCCGGTACACTGCTGACGCCCATGATGCTCTCGATTATGATCGCAGCAGTGGTCAGCGGACAACTGATCTCCCGGTTGCGGCACTATAAAGTTTTCGCCGTATCCGGCCTGGCCATTGCCACCGCCGGCATGTTTTATCTGGGACGTCTACCTGTCGACGCCACTCACGCCATGGTCGTCGCCGGTATGATTATCAGCGGGATCGGGATGGGTATAGCCATGCCGACCTTCACCGTAGCCGTACAAAACACCGTGCGCCGCACGGAACTGGGGACAGTTACGGCGGCCTCCCAGTTGTTCCGCAGTATTGGCGGCGTTTTTGGCAGTGCCCTTACCGGCAACATTGTCCTGACCGATTTGAGCAACCGTCTGAAAGCCCTTTTGCCACCCGGGGCGCCTGTAAAAATTGACCCGGGTCAGGTCTTGAACCGTTTGATGCAAATGCCCGCCGACCCACGCCTGTCTTTACTAAGACATGCTTTCTCTCAGAGTATAACCCACGGGTTTTTTATCGGCGCAATTCTTTTGACCGGAGGACTGATGGCTTCTCTGTTTCTGGAAGACCGGGAGTTAAAGACGCGGTGGGATGACCAGCCGGTACTGGAAAAATAATACCAATCGAGTAGAAGGGGGCGGCTAGCCCCCGTCCTCTCACACCACCGGACATGCGGGTCCGCATCC
>NZ_JBNATZ010000259.1:0-3420 GCF_049701015.1 Desulfofundulus sp. | reverse complement strand
ATAAGCTACTACCACCTTAACTCACCTCTTTTCCGAAAAGAGAAAAAGCTTCTACCACAAAAGGGAACAGATGCTTCAGAAACCCTGTTCCCTTTTGTGGTACGACCGCCATACTACGCCGTTTATTGGGCTGAGTAAAAACCTCTTGCAAATTCCAAACAACAGTGTAGAGTGGTGCACCTCGTTACCTTACTTTAACCACATCCTCCACTGGCCTCCCACCAAGTTCCTTCACCCCCACTTTGGCAAAGGAGGCCAGCACCTTCTGCCTGTCATTTTCGCTGTCCACGAAAATGGCGCGCGGGGGGTGCGCTCCAAAGAGGTCCACTCCATTTTTGAACATTATCTGGGCGCGCCAGGACCCGCTCCCGGTACTTTCGTATTCCGGGAGGTCTTCAACCTTCCTGGTCCTGCCGGAAACGCTGTAGTGGGCGTTTTCGGGGTTCACCGCCCCGAAGTCGTCTCCTTTGGTAGCGAACCAGTCCGACCGGGTCAGAAGCGCCTCCGGGTCCCACACAATGTCGAAGTCCTTTTGTTTTTTGTCTTTACGGAAGAAACAGAAGGCGTAGCTCGCGCCGCCGGTGACCATGTCCTGTTCGGACGATACACCCGAGTGCTTCACACCCATGCGCCGCCGCAACTCCGTGGAGGCGAGGACGCCACCGTTCTCGATCATGCGGCACAGGATGTCAACCTTTTTCCCGGGCGCGGTCTTGATCTCGTGCACGACGCAGTAACCTTTGGTCTTCTCCCGCACGGCTTCCGGCGTGAGGTCGAACCGGTTCCAGAAGTGGAAGCCTTTCCGGGACTGCGCCGCCGCGGGCACCGGCCGGTAGGTAGGAAGCTTATCCAGCCCGCCCGGCGCGAGGCCGAGCTTCCTCTCGAAGAACCTCTTCAAGAGCCGGGTCTTCTCCGCAAGGAGCGCCCGCTGGTTCTGGAGCACCAGTTCCTTGGCCAGGGCAAGCATTTCCTCCTCCGCCAGCCCTTTGGAAGCGGCGCCGTCGAGCGCTGCCAGGAGCTTTGCTTCCTGCTTCATCTCAAGAGCTTTGAGGGTTTCGCCGACGGCCCTGTATTCCGGGTCCTTCTCGTACCCCTGAGCCCAGACGTTGCGCTCCAGGTACATCACTTCCGCCTCTTCCGCCGAGGCGGGCGGCCCGGCGTGCAAGTGCAGGAGGTTCAGCTTCTGCAGCGCTCCCCTGCCGTCATTTACCCCCGGCGGGGCTATTAATTCGAGCGTGCCGCGGAGGGAATAGGGCACGGACTTGTCGTTCGGGTGGTACACGGCCTGGTAACCGTCACCCAGGTCTATGAGGTACTCGACGCCGTAAAACTTGTCCTCATTGCGCGTGCCGTCCCAGACGGCCGACCCGCCGGACTCCGAAGCGTTTATCCGGGATCCCGTGCGTTTCCTGGCCGGGAGGCCTTCCCCCTTGCCCGCCGGGACGACGACCTCCTCTTCCACCTCGACCGTTTGAGACGCGGTGAACTGCGTAACGAAGGGCGCCTTCGTCTTGCCGGCTACGGCGGACTCCACCGCCTTGAGCTGCGACACGTAGTGCTCCAGCATGGCCTGGACTTTTTCGTCCTGGGCGCTGCCCTGCAGTTTTTCGAGCCTGGCCCTGAGTTCCGCCATCCCCTTCAGCGTGTGGTCCGGGATCACGTTGTCCTTGCCCTCGCCGGTGTGGTGGTTGACGCTCTTGGCCACCTTGAGCAGTTGCGCATACAGGCCCTCCTGCTCGTCCAGGGGGAGAGGCGCTTCCTTTTCCACCTGCCGCTTGACTTTTACGGTGTGGCCGCCCTCAAGGTCCAGGGCGTCCAGGAGTTTGGCCTCGGACTCCTCCCGCACCTTGCCGAACAGGACCAGGCGGGACTTGGAGGAGTCCCCGCCGGGATCCCTGAACAGGGTCGCGGTCAGCGTCTGGTCCTCTATGTCCGGCCCGGCGACCAGGAAAGGCCGTCCCAGCGGGCCGGCCTCCGCCACTCCGTCCCAGAAGTCCTCCCTGACGGGGCTGGCTTCCAGGAGCCAGGCAGGAGGCGGCGCGGACGGAGAAAAGGGAGCTGCCTCTGCGGCTTCCGGCGCCCCCTCCTCTTTGCCCGTACCTCCCGGTTCGCCCGCCGGCTGTGCAGGATGCGCGGAAGCCGGAACATCCGTAAAAGGTCCCTGCTCTCCCTGGACCACCCCCGCATTCACATAACCCTGTTTCGCCGCCTCATTCTGAAGATTTTCCTGGAACTGCTCGTAGGTTATTTTACCTTCCAGAAATTTTGCATACTGGTCGTCGTAAAAACCCCAAAAATCGCTGTCAACAGGGAAGACCCCGATGTAATCAAAGTCCGACGGCTTTGGAACTTCTCCAGTCTCAACGTGCGGGGCCAGTCCCTCTTTCAGCTTCTCCTGGTCGCTGCTCAATACCGCTAAATGCCCTATGCCCAGCGGAACGGGTATGCCCAGTTCCTGGGCCTTTTCGTTCGCCAGGGTATATAATTCAACCGGGCTGATCTCGCCTGCCTGGTATTTTTTGAAAGCGCCGAACTGCCAGTCCCAATACAAGCCCCACATGGTAGCCATGACTTTAAAAGGAATGTTGGTTCCCGGTGCTTCCGGAGCCAGGGCAGGGGAAATGGCCGCACCGGCACCCGCACCCAGGGCGAGGACGCTTTTCTTCTTCTTGCTCCCGCCGCCCACCGGAGATCACCTCCGCTCCTCAGTTTGACAGTCCCGGCAGAGGTTAAAATCGTCGAACCAGGGCCAAGCGACATCCACCGTATCCCCTATATGCAGGGGTTTGCCGCACCTGTTACAGTGCGGCATGCCCAACCGGTCGACCTCTTCCCCGTGCATTTCCAGCCAGTCCCAGTCCAGCGGCTTCCGTGTTATGCTCGTCAACTGGACCCCTCCTCCTCCCGGCGACCCGCCAGCACTAAGGGCATTACACCTATCCTGATTTTGTTTATGGTGAACAGAACCGGGTCGCACTTGTTTGATGTCCAGAGTACGTCAAATTTTTCTCCGCCAAATGCTTCAAGCACCATTTGAAAGTATTCGTTTTTTAGAAAAACGGTCTTTGAAGGCAGCACCAGCTTTACCGCGTCCTCGCCGGAAACGTCCTTTGTGGAGCCAGGATTGAATTCACAGCAGTGCCACAGGGGCGGGGACGCGTTCCAGTACCTCACGGCGCTTTCATATTCCGGCCAGCCGCTCTTGCGGCAGACTTCAGCATAGCTTTCAGTGAGTTCAAGAATCCCTTTATCCTGAAGCTCAGCGGGTACCTCGCAGTCTACCCGGCAGAGAATTTCCGCGTTCGTCGCCGCCAGGAAAGATTCCCTGGCTTCTACGGCAACGAACCGCAGTCCCCTGTTCCCCCTGTTGTCGGCAAACCGGCTGACCAGGTTGTAGGTATCCAGCAGTTCCGGCGATAC
>NZ_JBNATZ010000258.1:0-3422 GCF_049701015.1 Desulfofundulus sp. | reverse complement strand
CTGGCCGGCCGTTTTCGTTTTTGTGCAACTTTGCTCTACAAGTACCTCTGGCTTGAAGTTCCAGGCACCTTGTGTTACGATACTTTAAGATGCTTTTTCGCTGATCAACCCGTGCAAAACCCGAAAAAAATATATCAAAAGGAGCAGTAATTCAGTTATGCCCATGTGCGACAACCATCCCGAGCCCCTGCCCGCCATTGCCGGGGGCAACCCCGTGAGGGAGACGTATCTTCCTTATGCCCGGCAGTGGATTGAAGAGGACGACATCGAAGCCGTCACCCGGGTATTGCGGGGCGACTGGCTGACTACGGGTCCGACACTGGCCGAATTTGAAAAGCAATTTGCCGCCCGGGTGGGTGCCCGTTATGCCGTGGCCTACTCCAGCGGGACGGCGGCCCTGCACGCAGCCTGTTTTGCCGCCGGTGTGGGCAGGGGTGACGAAGTGATTACCAGCCCCATCACTTTCGTGGCCAGCGCCAACTGCGCCCTTTACCTGGGGGCGAAACCCGTGTTTGCAGACATAGACCCGCGTACTTATAATATTGACCCGGTCGAAATAGAAAAAAAGATCACCCCGCACACAAAGGCGGTCATTCCCGTACATTTCACGGGACAGCCCTGCGATCTGGAAACCATTCACGCCCTGGCCCAAAAGCATAACCTTGTGGTCATAGAAGACGCCTGTCACGCCCTGGGGGCAGAATATAAGGGGCACCCCATCGGCTGCCTCAGCGATATGACCGTCTTCAGCTTCCACCCCGTGAAACACATCACGACGGGGGAAGGAGGAATGGTGACTACCAATTCTGATGAATTGTACCAGTGGCTGCTGCTTTTCCGCAACCACGGGATCACCCGGGACCGGGAATTGATGGTGGAGGACCAGGGCCCCTGGTACTACGAAATGCTGGATGTAGGGTTCAATTACCGCCTCACGGATATCCAGGCCGCCCTGGGTCTGAGCCAGCTGCGCAAGCTGGACCGCTTTCTTGCGCGCAGGCGCGAGATCGCCCTGACCTATAATGAAGCCTTTGCAGACCTGCCTGAAGTGGAAGTTCCTTATCAGGCCCCATACGGACGTTCGTCCTGGCACCTTTACGTGCTGGCCTTGAACCTGGACCTTCTGAGAGTGGGGAGGCGTGAGGTTTTCGAAGCCCTGCGGGCGGAAAACATCGGTGTGAATGTACATTACATGCCCGTGTACCGCCATCCGTACTACCGTTGGCTCGGAGACCCGGACAGCTGCAGTCTTTCCGGCTTTTACTGCGTCCACGCCGAAGAGCTGTACGAGCGCATTATCACCCTGCCCCTTTACCCGGCCATGAATGACGGGGACGTACGGGACGTAATTACGGCCGTGTGCAGGGTCATCGCCTGGGCACGAAAATGAAAGGCAATTTTCCGGTATTTTCGTGTATTCGACAGCTTTCGACCCAATTTCTATAACCCGTTCCGAGTTTTTTTATTTTTTTTGTGTTTTTTTCTTCTCCTAAGAAGGAGTTTGGGAGATCGTGTCAAATAAATTACCAATCAGCTGCCAAAGCCAGCCAAAAATTAGCACATTGTCCAGGGGCAAACTTCACCGAAAGGGAGGGACGCAAAGCCACGGGCCTACAGCGACTATTCGCCAGGGCAGCCGGGCTGCGACAATGTTTCCCGGCCGTCGGGTCGGTTTTTTGTTTGGGGAGGTGGTTTTTTGGACCTGTTTGCCAGTCCCATTCTGGTGGCACTGCAGAAGCAACTGGATGCATCGGCACTAACCCAGAAGGTGATTGCCAATAACGTGGCCAATGTGAATACACCGGGGTTTAAAAAATCTTCTGTCAGCTTCACTGAGGAACTACGGCGGGCGCTGGGGGAGGACGCACTGCCGCTGGTTACCAGCAGCCCCCGGCATATCGGGGCTCCGGTCCCGCTGGCCCGGGTCGAGCCCACGGTGGTGAAGGAGGAGGGCACCACCATGGGCTATAACGGCAATAACGTGGACATTGATCAGGAAATGGTAAACCTGGCCGCCAATGCTCTCACGTACCAGGCTGCCGCCCGGGCGCTGGGCGACCGCCTGTCCCTGTTGATCTACGTTATTCGAGGGAGGTAACAGACGGTGCCTTTATTAGATGTATTCGGCATCAGTGCCTCGGGCTTAACAGCTTCCAGGCTGTGGCTCGATATTACCGCCAACAATATTGCCAACCTGCAAACGGCGGGCAGGCCCAACGACCCTTTGAACCCGGCCTACCGCCGGAAAATTCCCGTGTTTGCCGAGAAACTGCAGCAGGCCCTGGACTCCCCGCCAGGCCAGCCCTCCTTCAACGCCGCTGGCGTCAGCGTGGAGGCGGTAGTTGAAGACCCATCCCCGCCCCGGCTCGTTTACGAACCTTCCCATCCCCTGGCCGATCCACGTACTGGCTACGTGGCTTATCCCAATATCAACATTGCCAATGAGATGGTCAGCATGATCGCAGCCACCCGGGCCTATGAAGCCAACGTTACGGTTTTGAACGCGGCCAAGGACATGGCCGTGAGAGCTCTGGAGATAGGCAGGAGCTGATGGTTTGTAATCAGCCGCGACAGACCGGGGCCGGCCCGAAACGGCTCGCGGTACATATCCCACGCGAAGCACTGGAGTAACAAAGATAACGATGAGTCCAAACAGGTTCGCTGAACGTTTAAATTGTTGACCGGGAGGAGACCAGATCGATGCAGGTTTTACCCGTATCTCCCATAACCCTGGTACCCACGGCAAGCCAGCCCGCAAAACCGGACGCCGCTGCCGGTGCCTCCGGTTTCGGCCGCATGCTTGAACGGGCGCTGGAAGAGGTCAACAACGCCCAGGTGCGGGCCGACCGGGTGGGCCTCGACTTCCTCACCGGACGGGTACAGGAACTGCACCAGGTTACCATCGCTATGGAAGAAGCACGCATTATGATGTCCCTGGCTGTTGAGGTGAGAAACAAAATAATCGATGCTTATCAAGAAATTTCGCGCATGCAGGTCTAAGGAGCTGTTTTAGTCGATGAACCCCAGTCAGATCCTGGCCCCCCTGAATGACCGGTGGCGGGGGTTACCCCGTTCCCGGCAGGTTCTTTTGGCCGCCGCTGCCGCGGGGCTGCTGGTAACCGTAATTTACCTGGTTGCACTTGTCACCCAACCACGGTACGCTCCCCTGTTCACCGGCCTCGAACCCAGGCAGGCTGGCAAAATCGCCGAAGAACTCAAAAACATGAAAATACCCTACCGGCTGGAAGATCAGGGAAGAACCATCACCGTACCGGAGGGACAGGTGTACGACACCAGAATCCAGCTGGCCAGCAAGGGGGTGCTGGCCGATTCAGGGGCAGGGTGGGAGCTTTTTGACCAGCAAAAGTTCGGTGTTACCGATTTTGAACAGCAGGTCGACTACCAGCGGGCATTACAGGAAG
>NZ_JBNATZ010000257.1:0-3469 GCF_049701015.1 Desulfofundulus sp. | reverse complement strand
CCTCAAGGGTCAGGGTGTAACCCTGAATATCACCACTGGCAGGGTTAAGGCCCCGGCACCCGGCGATACTGCGTACAAGGTGGCCGGTGACGCTTACGAGATTAACATCCGGGCCGAAGCGAGCGGTGCCGACAAGGGCGGCCTCAACAGCCTTGCGAAACCCGTCACCCTGACCCTGCCTTACGACCGGTCCAGGCTGGCCGGCGTGCCGGAGGGCTACCTGGGAATCTACCGGCTGAACGGCGGCACCTGGGAGTATGTGGGCGGTAAGGTTGACAGGGCGGCCTGCACGGTTTCCGTCGGGCGCACCAGTCTGTCCACTTACGCCGTCATGGCGTACGACAAGAACTTTGCGGACATGGTAGGCCACTGGGCGGTGAACGACGTGAAGCTGATGGCGGCTAAGCACATCGCAGGCGGCGTATCCGAGACCACTTTTGCGCCCAACGCCGTTGTCACCCGGGCCGAGTTTGCCGCCTTCCTGCTGCGGGCTATGAATATACCCGAGCAGAAAGCCGCCGGCAGCAGGTTCAAGGACGTGGCAGCCGGTGCCTGGTACGCGGGGGCGGTGGAAACCGCCGCAGCGCAGGGCCTGGTGGGAGGCTACCCCGGCGGCACCTTCAAGCCCAACGCGCCGATCACCCGTGAAGAGCTGGCGGCCATGATCACGCGTGCTCTGGCAAGGAGCGGTAGGAATACCGCTCTGAGCGAAGCTGATGTGCAGGCCCTGCTCGGACGTTTCGCTGACGCCGGCAAGGTCAGCCCGTGGGCCAGACAGGCCATGGCCGTGGCCATCAGAGAGGGCATTGTTGACGGCCGACTGGCTGACCAGTGCGTGCCTAAAGCCAATGCCACCCGGGCCGAGGCGGTGGTCATGGTCAAGCGTTTCCTGACCACCACCGGCAGGCTGTAAAAAGCAAATAAAAGCAAATTGCAGGAAAGACCCCCGTCGCCATTACGGCAGCGGGGGTCTTTTAACGTACGCCCGGTTGGCGAAGCGGTGTGGTCTGGCTTTGTCAAGCACGCCTGGTGTTCATTAGTTATGCGACGTCAAAAAATCTGAAAGGTAGATTACTTGTAGACCCGGGAACTGTTTGCCAATGGAGCGGTCGTTAGTAAGAAAGGCCTTTGCGCCTGCTTCGATGGCTGTCGCTATGTGCAGGGCGTCCGGTGTTTTTAGACCCCACTTAGCGCGGATCCCGGCGGCCCGGAGGGCGACCTTTTCTGTTACCGGGAGGAGTTTCAAATTAGGAAAATTTTTTAACAGCAGATAATAATGCTGCGCGACATGCTCTTCGCCCAGCTTTTGAGGAAGAGTTAGCAATTCGGTGAGCATCAGCACACTGGAAACCCCTTGAAAGTCCCCTTTTTCCAGGGCATGAAAGATAGCCGCAAGAACCGTGTGATAGGCGGGGAACTCCTCTTTCTGAAGGTAATAGATGAAAATATTTGTATCTATAGCCACCAATTCAAAGTTGACGAGCGTTTTGGCTAGCTCTCCCATGTTTCTCGCTCCGTCTTCTGGTAAATAAGCGGGTCTATTCCTTTCCACAGGTGCCCGTACAGGCCGGCGAGGGCTTCCGCAAAACTTCGGGGCTTGCGGATCATGGTCACTTTACCGCCCGGCCACACTGCGATCAGCAGTTCGTCTCCCTCTTTAACAGCTAAGGCCCGCCTGACTTCAGCGGGCAACACCATCTGCCCCCTCCGTCCCAGTCGCACAGTGGCTGTCAGTTGTATTTCATTATCATTCAAATATATCACCTCATCTTGCAAATCTTCAGTAGCATCAGTCACATTATAACCATCGCCAGATGAAAAAGCAAGGTGGTTTTCCTGTAATTTTTTGATCAGGAAGTTGATTCAGATGCAGGTAGGAAAATTGATCCTTATGGCGAATAGAATCAAAAGGTGAACTGGAAAAGCGAGGATATTGTCGAAAATGCACGAAATAGTAAAGCCACCTGTCAATGCCAGCCTTAAACCACAACCCATCCTCAACCTGAACCTGCGTCCTTTTTTCCTGGCCGGTCTCTGGTTCGTGCTCCTGACCTCACCCCTCATGCGGGGCCTCTTCTTCCAGCCCGAACTGCTCACGTACCATATTATCACCGCAACTGCCTTCGCCTGCTGCATCTACGACCAGGTACTGCGGCGGGAAGTGCATTACCCGCGCACGCCGCTGGATCTGTCCATCCTGGCGCTGGTGGCTGCCTACGCCCTTTCCCTGATCACCGCGGTGCACATGCGCTCCGCCATAGGAGAGCTTTTGAAAGTTGCGACCTGCTTCATGGTTTACTGGATGGCCCTGCGGGCAGTGCGGGGGGAAAAGGACCTGGACCGCCTGCTGGCTGTGGTTTATGTGGCGGGAATTGGCGTGGCCGCCGTGGGTCTTCTGGCCGCCGCGCGGGTGTTCAACTTCCCAGGTGCCTATGAAGACGGCGTGATCATGTCCACCCTGCAGTACAAGAACGCCCTGGCCGTCTACCTTGCGTCCGTCAACGTCATAGGCCTCGGTTTGAGCTTAAAGCCGGAGCGCCTGCTGCCGAAAGTTGTTTATGTAACCGGCAACCTTTTGCTGGTCGTCATCATTCTGGGCACCCAGTCCCGGGGCGGGTGGGTGCTTTACCCCCTGGCCATGGCCGCA
Source organism: Desulfofundulus sp. (assembly GCF_049701015.1). Taxonomy (NCBI): domain Bacteria; kingdom Bacillati; phylum Bacillota; class Clostridia; order Eubacteriales; family Peptococcaceae; genus Desulfofundulus; species Desulfofundulus sp. The sequence continues at coordinate 822 of NZ_JBNATZ010000257.1, read as the reverse complement.
TTCATTGCGCTGGTTCCCAAAAGCTTTCGCTGGCGCGCTGCGTACCACCTGGTCATCTTTTTGGGCTGCGGCCTTGTCACGGCCCGGGTTTTCTACAGTCACCTCCAGGGGGCGCAGGGCCTGGCGGTTTTGAAGTATCCTCTGGCCGGGCTGGTTGCCGCGGCTGTTTTACAGGTTGGCTACCATTTCATGGCCCTGTGGCTGAACCGGGACACAGTGCCGGGGAATACCCGCCGGCTGGTGGCTGCAGGAGGGCTGGCCTACTTCGGCGCCGTCCTGGCCGTCTACCTCTGGTACGCTGCTGCTGCCTTCCCCGTGGCTGCCGCCCAGGTTCTCCCCGGCAAAGTAATCGCCCGGGCTGAGACCATTTCCGGCTACGACCCCAGCTTCCGGCAGCGGCTGGAGTACAGCCGTGACGCCCTGCGCATCGTGCGGGACTATCCTATCACCGGCGCGGGCGGCGGGGGGTGGAACGCCCTGTACCACCGCTACGCGTCACGCCTTTACTGGACCACCGAGACGCACAACCATTTCTTCCAGACCTGGGTGGAAGCCGGTACCCTGGGCTTCCTGGCCCTTTCAGCCGTCTGGGTTGGCTTCGTCCTGCTGCTGGTGCGCTTTAAGCGGCGGGAGGAAGGGGAAGGAGTGAGTATTTCCGCCTGGTCGGCCGCCGTCGCCGCCCTGACCCTGGGCGTGCACAGCGCCTTCGACTTCGACCTCTCCCTGGCCGCCCTGGGCATCTACCTTTACGCCCTGCTGGGTGGTGTGCGGGGGCTGGTCCCGGAACCGCTCCATAAGACCGGCCCGGCCACTGCCGGTGAA
>NZ_JBNATZ010000256.1:0-3508 GCF_049701015.1 Desulfofundulus sp. | reverse complement strand
ACGCCATGTCTGCCAGGAAAGGAGGGTGCGGTTTGAAAAATAAAAAAGCGATCATGGCGGTGGCCGCGGTGATGGTGGCCGCCCTAGCCGCCATATCATTTTATTACTGGTACACGAATGTGCACTACATTACCACGGAAGACGCGCGCATCGACGGTGATATCTATAAGGTGAGCCCCCAGGTGGCGGGTAAATTGCTGGAGATAGACGTGGACGAAGGTCAGACCGTGAGGGCGGGGGACATCGTCGCCCGCCTGGACGATACCACCCTTACGCCGGGGGCCAATATCGACCTGGCCGTGGTGCGTTCGCCGGTGAGCGGCGTGGTGGTCAAAAAAGTGGCCCATGAGGGTGAAATTGCCGCCCCGGGCCAGCCTGTGGTGATGGTAGTAGACCCCTCGGCTCTCTACATCACCGCCAATATCGAGGAGACCCACCTGAAGGACGTGCACGTGGGGCAGAAGGTGGATATCACACTGGACGCCATACCGGGGCAGAAATTTACGGGTCACGTGGCCAGCATCGGGCGGGCCTCACTTTCTACCTTTTCCCTGCTCCCCACCAGCACCGGGGGGAGTTTTACCAAAGTGGTGCAGCGGGTACCCGTGAAGATCGTGTTCGACCGGTATCCCGGGAACAACATGGAAGTGGGTACCAATGCCCGTGTGAGGATCCATATCCGGTGACCGTGTGGGGGGTTTTTTGAAATGTCGGAAGCTCAAGCGGCCGTTACTGAGCGGGGCGGGTTTCCCTGGCGGGAACTGTTCATCCTGGTGATCGGCCCTTTCATGGCCATACTGGACGGCAGCATCGTCAACGTGGCCGTGCCCAAGCTGATGGCCGTTTTCGGCGTGGGCACGGACCAGGTGCAGTGGGTGTTGACCGCCTACCTGCTCACCTCCGGGGTCGTCATCCCGGTCAGCGGTTACCTGGGGGATGTCCTGGGGTACAGGCGCATGTACATCCTGTCCCTGGCGGCCTTCACCCTGGGGTCTTTCTTATGCAGCATGGCGTGGAGCAACACCTCCCTGGTGGTGGCCAGGGTGTGCCAGGCCCTGGGGGGCGGGATGCTGGTCCCCATCAGCATGGGTATGCTGTTCAAGGTCATCCCCCGCGGCCAGATGGGTATGGCCATGGGGATCTGGGGCATATCAGCCATGATGGCGCCCACCATCGGCCCCACCCTGGGTGGTTACCTGGTGGATCAACTCTCCTGGCACATGATCTTCCTGATCAACCTGCCGGTCGGGCTGCTGGGCATGTTCCTGGCCGCCGTCTTTTTGAGGGAGACCCCTCTTTTAAAAGCCAGGTTCGACCTGGTAGGCTGCCTCTTGTGTGGGGCTGGCTGCTTTGCCGTCCTGCTGGCCCTGAGCGAGGGGCAGGATAAGGGGTGGACTTCCCAGTACATCGTCACCCTGCTGGTATCAGCCTTCTTCTTACTGCTCCTTTTCGTGCTCTGGGAACTGCAGGCGGAGCAGCCCATGCTGGACGTGCGGCTGCTGGCGAACCCGGTCTTTGCGGCCAGCCTTCTAACCACGGCCGTGGTGACCATCGGCCTTTTCGGCGGGCTCTTCCTGATACCCATTTTTACCCAGAACCTGCTGGGTTTAACGCCCACGCAGACGGGCCTGCTCGTCATGCCCGGAGCTATAGCCAGCGGGCTGATGATGCCCATAAGCGGGCGGTTGTACGATAGAATCGGGGCGAGGCCACTGGCCCTGGTGGGGCTGTCGCTGGTCGCCCTGACGACCTGGGAGCTTCATAAAATAAGTCTGGACAGCTCCAAACACTGGATACAGATGATGATGGTCTACCGGTCTGTGGGTATGGGCCTGGCCATGATGCCCATCAGCACCGCCGGTATGGAAGCAGTGCCCGCCAGGCTTTCCGGGCGCGCGTCGTCTTTTAACAACCTGGTGCGCCAGGTTTCCGCCTCCCTGGGCATCGCCTTCCTTACTTACGTCATGACCAGGCGCATGGCCTGCCACTACGTGTGGTACGGGGACGGTTTTTCCTTATCTTCCCCGCTGGCCTCGGTCTACCTGGGCCAGCTCAAGCAGGCACTGGGCCTTTCCGGTGACGCCGCCGCCGGCGCGTTCGCGCTGGTCGTCCAGCGCCAGGCCATGGCCAGCGCCATCGCGGACTGCTTTATCGTCAGTACCCTGATGGTAGTCGTGGCCATACCGCTGACCCTGCTGCTGGGCAAGAAACAGAAGGTTGCCAGGGGGCCCGGGCTTGGTGCGGGTGCCCGGTGAGCCCGCGGGGGCGGTGCCGTCCGGGGCGGACCGCCTGCGCGGCCGGGACCACTTGACGGCGGTGTTGCAGGGCGGTATCATGAGGTGGGAATTGATGGAGAGATGGAGAGAGCGGCTCCTTGCCTGCCGGTCGTACAGAGGCGGGCACGGGTGCCATTCTTTCTATTGGCGTGGGAGGGTTCGGAGTTCATGCACATAAACCTCCTGGGTGCCCGGGTGGATGTTGTGGACCTGGCCGGGGCGGTGGAGAAAGTGGCGGACTTTGTGGCTGCGGGACGCCCTCACCAGGTAATCACCTTGAACCCGGAGATCCTGTACCGCGCCCAGCAGGAACCGGGGCTGCTGGACCTGATCAACCGGGCGGACCTGGTCACCGCCGACGGTGCGGGCATCGTCTGGGCGGCCAGGGTGGCGGGTACCCCCGTGCCCGGCCGTGTGACCGGTATCGACCTCATGCTGGCGCTGGTGGAGAGGGCCGCCCGGGAGGGCTGGCGCATTTTTCTGCTGGGAGCGGCGCCCGGGGTGGCGGAGGAAGCTGCCCGCCGCCTGCGGGCAAAACATCCGGGGCTGGTGGTCGCCGGTACGCAGCACGGCTATTTCAAGCCGGCGGAGGAAGTCCCCGCGGAAGGAGCGGCGGGTGGAACGGCTGTGGGCGTACCGGGCGGGTCCGCGGCCGTCGGCGGTGCCTGCGCGGCGGGGAGTGAAAAGGTCCCGTCCGAATGGGACGTGGTGGAACAGGTACGGGCGGCGAAGCCGGACCTACTTTTTGTGGCTCTGGGAGCCCCGAAACAGGAAAAATTCATCGCCAGGCACAGGCAATCCATGGGGGTGCCGGTTTCCATCGGCGTGGGCGGCAGCTTTGACGTGATTGCCGGCCGGGTTGCCAGGGCCCCCCTCTGGATGCAGCGGCTCAACCTGGAATGGCTGGGGCGGCTGCTGCGGGAACCGCGGCGCTGGCGGCGTATGCTGGTGCTGCCCCGGTTTACCTGGCTGGTCTGGCGTAATTATAGATGGGGAAAGGGTAACCGGGTAGCTGGAAAAGGATAACTCGAGCAGGAAAGCGAAAACTTTTGTCGAAGTTTATTTTAATTATGGCCATTGGAGGGGTATAAATGGGCAGAAAGTGGCCTGCCGTGCTGGCAGCCGTGTTCTTGTGCGGGCTGCTCGCGCTCGGGGGGTATGCCCGCCTGGCCGGGGCGGCTGCCGGCGGGGATGCAGTGCTCACTTTTCCGGAATTCAAGCAGATGCTCGCT
>NZ_JBNATZ010000255.1:0-3522 GCF_049701015.1 Desulfofundulus sp. | reverse complement strand
TTTACTAAAATCCTTTTGCGGCCATGTACAAAATTAAGTCCAGGATACGGTTGGAATAACCCCATTCATTGTCGTACCAGGCCACCACTTTAACCATGTCCTCACCGATAACCATGGTCGAAGGACCGTCTACAATAGCCGAGTGAGGATCTCCACAGTAATCCGTCGATACCAGAGGCAGGTCGCTGTAGGCCAGTATCCCCTTGAGTTTACCCTCTGAAGCGTCCTTCAGGGCACCGTTGACCTCTTCCACCGTAACGGGCCGGCTCAGTTGAGCCACAAAATCCACCACACTGACGTTGGGTGTGGGCACGCGCATGGCCATACCGCTCAACCTGCCTTTCAACCGCGGGAGCACCAGTTCCACGGCTCTGGCTGCACCGGTGGTGGTGGGAATAATGCTCATACCTGCAGCCCGGCCCCGGCGCAGGTCCCTGTGGGGCATATCCAGGATTTGCTGGTCGTTGGTATAGGCATGTACGGTGGTCATGAGACCCTTGACTATGCCGAACTTTTCATCCAGCACCATGGCTACCGGTGCCAGGCAGTTGGTGGTACAGGAGGCGTTGGAAACCACGTGATGTACAGCGGGGTTGTAAGATTCCTCGTTCACACCCATGACCACAGTCAGGACATCCCCTTTGGCCGGAGCGCTGATGACTACCTTTCTGGCCCCGCTGTCCAGGTGTGCGGAAGCGGCTTCCGCCGTTTTAAACTTGCCGGTGGACTCCACCACCACATCCACTCCAAGTTTGCCCCAGGGGATGCTGGTGGGCTCCGCCTCGGCCAGGACCACTATCTCCCGGCCGTTCACCACCAGGGAGCGTTCATCCGCCTGCACATCGGCGTCCAGCCTGCCGTGCACCGAATCGTATTTCAAGGCGTGGGCCAGTGTGCGGGCGTAGTTGCCATTCACCGGAAGCCGGCGGGACTTGTGGTTTACGGCCACCACCTGGATCTCGGGATAACGGAGGGATGCCCGCAGCACATTTCTCCCTATCCGGCCGAAACCATTAATCCCTATTTTTACAGTCATTATTCCCTCTCGCTCCTTTCAATAGTATACCTCATTTAGTAAAATTTATTTTAATTATGACATTCTTATTCGCTAACCAGTTAAATAGTTCCTCCTTTTTTGGCTGGCCCGATAAAAAAAATGGTACCGCCATAAAAGCGGTACCAGGGCAAGCATTTACAGCCAGAGGTCTTCAGGTACCTGCCGCACGCAGCCCGCCAAAAACCGCACGGGGCAGCCCGGTAACAGGTTAGTAGCGACGCCTCTGCTGGACGGGGGGTATCCCCAGTTCACCCCTGTACTTGGCAACTGTACGCCGTGAGATGTGAATCCCCTGTTTACACAATATTTCCGCAATCTTCTGGTCATTTAAAGGATCTTTGGGGTCCTCCGCCGCCACAATTTCCTGAAGCATCTTCTTGATGCTTTCGGCAGAGGTCATGTTCCCACCGTCGCTGTTGATCCCCGTGGGGAAGAAATATTTCATTTCAAATACTCCCTGGGGAGTCTGGATATATTTATTTGAAGTGGCCCGGCTCACCGTGGATTCATGCAGGCCGACCATTTCCGCCACCTGCTTCAAATTGAGGGGTTTTAAATATTTAACCCCGTGGTCCAGAAAATCGCGCTGGAGCTGTACCAGGCAGCTGGCCACCTTGTAGAGAGTCAACCGCCGCTGTTCGATGCTGCGTATCAGCCAGGCAGCAGCATTGAGCTTGCTTTCTACAAAACGGCGGGTATGTGAATCGTACTTTTCCTGCTGGCTGAGTACCGAACGGTAAGCAGGGTTGATAGTGAGGCGAGGTACCGAAACATCATTGACAAGGATAACATACTCATTGCCAACCTTCTCCACCACTATATCCGGCACCACGTAACGTACGTCGTTGGGGGTGGAAAAATTGCGACCTGGTTTCGGGTCCAGGGTTTTTAAAATATCGGCCACGCGCTGGATTTCCTGGACGGGAACATTTAACTGCTGGGCCAGGCGGTTTAACTTGCCCCTGGCCAGATCGAGCAGGTGGTGGCGAATGATCCTCTCCAGCAGCGGTTCTTTAATATCCAGCTGGCTCACCTGGATCAGCAGGCACTCCTGGAGCGTGCGGGCACCCACCCCCGGCGGGTCGAAAGTCTGGATAAGCTTCAGGGCTTCCTCCACGGCATGGGTGGGCACGGCCAGCTGCCTGGCAACCTCCTCCACACTGGTCTGGAGGTAACCGTGTTCGTCGAGATTACCGATCAGGTATTCGCCGATAGCCCTCACCTGGGGACTGCACCTGGTGAGATAAAGCTGGAACATCAGGTGTTCCACCAGGGTAGGCGCCTGGGAAAGAAAACTCTCATAGTTGTGAGCGGGAGGCTCGGGGTCCCTCTCCGGCCGGGGGAAACCCAGGTCGCTGGAATCCTGGAAATACTCTTCCCAGTCCAGGTCGTATTCCCTCTCTCCCCGCTCCTCCTCGAACTCCCGTTCAAATTCTCCTTCTTCCCCGTCTCCGTCCGCTCCTTCTTCCCGCAATTCCAGGAGAGGGTTTTCCTGCAGCTGCTGCTCTATATACAGGGAAAGCTCCAGGGAGGACAGCTGCAGCACGGTTATGGCCTGACGCAGCTCGGGAGTCATAATTAACTTTTGCGTTTGTTCGACGTTAAGTCCGTAACCCAGGCGCATGGGCCTCCACTCCTCCAAAGCTCCGTCAACTAAAACATAAGATTAGTTGAGCAATTCTGTATATAAATAATTATTCTCCCAACCCGGGAATTTCTCCTGCCGCCTTGCGACCCGATACCAGCATATTCGGGAGGCAAATGTTTCATACCATGCGGGGCGGTCTGCTCACACCTGGTGACGTCCCCTGGACGCCGCCCCGCTCTCTTCCGGCCGGAACCCCCGGCAGTGTTTCGCGAAGCCTGGCGGCAATTTCACTCAATCTGCGCAGGCGGTGGTTCACGCCGGACTTCCCCACCCGTGGCTCGAGCACTTCCCCCAGCTCCCGCAGGCTCGCGTCGGGATACTGCAGCCGGGCCTCGGCCACCTGCCGCAAAGCCGGCGGAAGCTTTTCCAACCCCAGGGTACCTGCAATAAACCGGATATCCTCCACCTGGCGCAGGGCTGCCTCGACCACTTTGTTCAGGTTGGCCGTTTCACAGTTTACCAGGCGGTTCACCTGGTTGCGCACGTCCTTGTAGATGCGCACGTTTTCAAAATCCAGGAGCGCTGCATGTGCTCCCATGACGTTCAGCAGGGCTACTATCTGGTCGCTGTCCTTTAAATAGACTACATGCCAGTTTTTGCGTACGCTCACCCGGGCCTCAAGGCCGAACTCCCCCATCAGCCGGCCAAGTGCCCGGGCATGTTCGGCGTTACCCGTGATAATCTCCAGGTGGTAGGTACCTTCGGGGTTGTTCACCGACCCCCCTCCCAGGAAAGCCCCCCGCAGGTAGGCGCGGCGGCAGCATTCCCGCCTCACAAGCTCCCTGGGAATACCGCCGGTCACGCGGCCGCGGGCGTC
>NZ_JBNATZ010000254.1:0-3524 GCF_049701015.1 Desulfofundulus sp. | reverse complement strand
TCCGGTGAAGGGACTGGTAAAAGCGGCGGAAGCCTGGTTGTGGGTGCAGGTCTTCCTGACCCTGCTGGCCATCGGGGCTGTGGGGGCAGGGTTCTGGACCTGCTGGCTGGCCCTGAAGTACACGGCCTGGCTGTTTGGCCTGATGTAAAGCAAAAGCGGCCGCAAGAGAGCGGCCACCGAAAACCAGAAGAAAGGAGCAAGGATTGCCATGACTATTTTAACTCAAACATGCGCGGAGTGCAACCGGACCATCCACAACGGAGAGTTACTGACCTACACCCCGCCCCGGGCGGAGTGGGCTGCCGAGAAAGTTTGTCCTTACTGTTACGACATCCTGACCCGGCGGGACGCCGAAGAAAGGTGCGACCGGTGCGGGGACTGCGTGGGTATGGAAAACCTGGTCACGGTCCCCGGCGGCCTGGCGCTGTGTCCGGAGTGCCGCGACGAGTGGGAAGCGGAAGCGAAAGACCGGGCGCTGGTACACCTGTATGGGTTAGCCCAGGCCCTGCCGAACACCCTGGCTGGGTGGGAAGCAACCCTGCGCAAGGGTCTCGATGACGTGGATAAGTACACGAAGGAGCTGGGACCTTACGGCGGGATTGGGAGCCTGGAGGGGGTCATAAAGCATCTGCTGACCTGCCTGAAGGTCTTCGGCGGGCGGGTTAAGGAAGTGCTGGACGAAGTGGAGAGGTCCGGCGCGATACCGGAATAAGGAGGGAATCAAAACATGGTTGTCTTTATGGGAGAAACATTCGGCGGGTTAAGGTTTGCGGAGATAAACGGGAGGACTTACATCAATACCACCCCGCACCCGATCAACTTTGATTGTAACGGCGAAATTGTCACCGTCCCGCCGTCTGGGGTAGTGATCAACGCCAGCCCAAAGGAGGAAGTGGTTGCGGTTAGAGATGGCGTCGAGCTGGTGCGGACCGTTTTTGTGGGCACCCCGGAGGGGCACGCCAGGCTGGACGAGATTGAGGAACATTTCCCGGGAGCGTTTGTCGTAGGAAGTATAATCGCGGCCCAGGCATACCCGGGCCGGGTGCTGGCCATGGTCCCGGCACCGGGATTTGAAAGAGTGCCGCCGGATCAGAAGCGGATGCGGTTGGATAAGTTTACGGTGTACTAGTTAGTAAGCTGCGCCGTGCGCGGAGGTGATGATTTAAGATGAATGGCAATGACGAATTGGCTTTAGTTACTGCTATACCAGAACTCCTGGCAGTAGCTAGAGTAGCAAAGTCAGTAGTTGTAAATGCAAGAGAGGTTCTCCGAAACGCTAACGGCCACTTTTATCTTGATCATTATACCGTTGACATGGGTTATATGGTAGCGCTTCAACAAGCTCTGATTGCCCTTGAAGAAAAATTGGACCTGTCCAGATACGCTGGCGGTAGGGTGGTACCGTAAAAGCCACCCAGGAAAATAAGCTGCCCCGTGCGCGACTTCCCATGTCGGGGGAGCAGCGAAGGCAAGGAACGTGCCCAAAGAGCCGGACACTTAGCGCGGGCTTTGGCGGCGGGGCGGCTGAAACCAACCACCTCCTTGGCAGGGCTTTTTGCAGTGTAGTGCAGGGCCGGGACAAAACCCGGCCCACTCCCCCACTTTTTAAAAATATATAAAAGAGAGGAGGGCGGTCATGAGAATTTTAGCTACGCAAAGGCTTGAGGTAGATGTAACGGATAAGGATTTGGGGAGTGCTTTGTTTCAGAAGGTAGTACAAATGCTGGGCGGTATTGATGATGCGGGTCTTGATTGGTATACGTGCGGTAAAGACGTTTATATTGGGCGCAATAAGGAATGGCAGGTAGCTAGTGACCCTGATATTGCGACTTTAGTAGATGCTGCAAACATTCTACTATATGGTGAGCGTTTAACTTTAGATTAACAGCAGTTGGAGAGGAAGGAGTGAGTGAGAATGGATGCTGATGCCGTCATCCGGAGGATCGCGGCAGTCCTGCTTCAACGTGCCTTTATACCGGACGATGCCAAACTAAACGGCATTACGCTGACAACGATAGCCCGGCTGGTGCATGATTACCTGTCACATGATTACCTGACCGAAGAGGGCGACGAAGGTGGTGAAGACAGTGGCAATTAAGGGCGTTTCCGACATCCGCAGGCTGCCCCGCCTGGGCAAAATCCGGCTGGGGGAAAAAGCCTTGGCCCAGAGCGGCAAAGAGTACCCCAAGGCCGTGGATTACTTTGTGTGCCCCGATGAGGTGAAGAAGGTCTACGGCGAAAAACCCCGCGTCCTGGACATTATGTTCCCCGTGGAGGACACGAATATTTTCTTCCCCCAGTGGTACAAGCGCTATGGGGCCAGCACCGGCCTGATCTGCAAAGGCGACGGCGAGACGGCCGTCATGGTTGACCCGGAAACGGGTGAAATGCAGGAAATCGAGTGCTGCCCCGACGAGTGCGAATGGTACGCCAAGAAACACTGCCGCCGCCTGGCCAACCTGCAGTTTCTTCTGCCGAAGGTGCCGGGCCTCGGCGTCTGGCAGATTGATACAACAAGTTTTTACTCCATTGTCAACCTCAACTCCGCCATCGAGATGATCCGCGCCGTGGCCGGCCGGATCCGCATGATACCCTTGCAGCTTGTCCTCAAACCTCAAGAAGTGGCCCCAGACGGCAAAAAGAAAACCGTCTACGTCCTGGACCTGATCGCCCCATTCACGCTTCAAAAACTGGTTGCTGTCGGGCAGGGCAGTGCCCCCGTGTTCCTGCTACCGCCCGTAGACGAGAACGAGCGCCCGGAGGACCTCTACCCGGACGCCGTGCTGGACAAGAAGAACCCGGAGCCGTTCACCCTTGAGCCACCGGCAACCCAAAACGAATCGCCCCCTGACGACTGGTACGACCCGGAAACCGAGGCTTCCCTGGTGAAAGTCACCCGGCCCGGGGAGAAAAAACAGGCCCGCAATAAGAAGGCTACTGAACCGGTTGCGGCCCCGGTAGAACCGGATCCTATTGACGAGGAACTTCACCGCGCCTGGGACATCCTGGGCACCCCGCCGGCAAAGCGGAATGCGATCCTGGCCAAGCCCGGGCTGGATAAGCAGGCGCTGCTGAAGCAGTTGAACTCGGAAATCGACAGGCGCAACGCGGAACAAGCACCCCCACCACCCCAGCCACCCGAGCAGCCCCAGCAGCTTTTCCAGGGAGCATTCTTCTGATCCTTACCCGCCTGACGAGGCCCGGTTGTGCGGTCCCGGGCCGAAACCGCCCACTTCGGGCGGTCGCGGGAAACCGCCAGTTTTAAAAAGGAGGGTGCGAAGTGGGCAACTGGACACGTATTGTAACGTCCAAAGGTAGTAACAAGAACCAGGAGGAACGGTTAACAATTACATGTAACGGCAAGGACGGAGTGAGAATTAGCGGCGAGAACGTGTCGACAGCTTTCGTGCTCAAGGCCATACTGGCCCTGGTAGACACCTACCACGACCTGAAGGAGGCAGAAAAAGATGCGGGACTATAGCTACAGCCGGCTGAACCTGTTTGAGAGCTGCCCGGCGGCGTTC
>NZ_JBNATZ010000253.1:0-3554 GCF_049701015.1 Desulfofundulus sp. | reverse complement strand
TTCAGTTGAGCAACTACCTGCCCGCCCACTTCCTCTGAAGTGTTGACAACTTCACTCGTTGCCGAGGTTATAGTGTCCAGCAAGACCCTTATCCTGTCAGAAGACGCCCGCGACTGTTCGGCCAGTTTGCGGACCTCTTCCGCTACTACTGCAAAGCCGCGGCCGGCATCCCCCGCACGTGCCGCCTCAATGGCTGCATTCAACGCCAGGAGATTTGTCTGGTCCGTTATTGTATTGATCACTTCCAGGATCTCGCTAATCTGGTCGACGGAACCGCTCAAGCTTTTCAACTTTTCAACAACTAACTGGAAGGATTCGCGAACGTTCTTGATGGATGCAACCAGCATATCCAGCTCTTTCTTGCCCACATCTGCCAGCCTGGAAGTTTGTTCACTGTTTGTTTTGACGTGGCCGAGCTCAGTGTAGACTTTATCCAGGCTGGAGGTTATGTCCTCTATAAGTTTGACTATTTCCTGCAGGTGACCCGCCTGGTCCGAGGCCCCGGCTGCCACCTGCTGGATAGCCCTGGCCACCTCGCCGGAAGAAGCGGCGATCTCTTCGGACGCTGCGCTTAAGGTCTCAGAATTCTTCGCCAGGGTTTCAGCGTCTTTCCTGAGATATGAAAGCAGGGAGGCGGTAATGACCCTGGCTATTATAAAGGTCAGGACCAGGGTGACCAGGATTATTATGAGGGACGCAACCAGCATGGACCATCTCAGCCCTGCCGCCCTCTGCAACACTTCAAGCCTTGGTGCGGTGACCGCTATAGACCAGCCGGTGCTCTTGACCGGAGCGTAGGCTATCATGTAACCCTGGTTCTGAAGTGTGTAATCCGCCACACCTTCCTCCCCCCTGGCCATTTTGGAGACTGCTGCCGCCAGGGTCCCCAGAGACTGGTCGGATTTGGCCTGCTCCAAAATGTTCTCCTGGGCTCTGACCTTCTCAAAGTCTTTGTGAGCAATGATCTTACCGGTGCCGTCAACAGCAAAGGCGTACCCTGTACGGGCGTAGGTAATGCTTCCGACCAGATCGCTAAACCTCGCCCCGTCCACCACACCTACCAGGACGCCGGTTATTTCATTGGTGGCATAGTGACGTACGGGCGTGGCATAAGCAATTACCACTGTGTTGTCAATCCTGCTGGTAATGGTGCTGGAAACTACCGTTTTACCCGCCAGGGCGGCGCGGAAATAATCACGGTCTGCAATGTTAACCCTGCTTCCATTGGAGAAAATAGCATTCCCTTCCCTGTCAGCGATACCAAATTGCTTGAAGCCCAGACCTTCCACCCTCTTTTGCTCACTGGACAGGGCTTTTAACTTTTCATCAAGCGTTGACTCACGGTCACCCTGCATACCGCGGATAACGTTGCGGTTGGCTATGGTCTCCAGAATGTAGATCCGCGTCTGAACGCGGCTGTCCACGGTCTCGGCGGCCTGCCTGGCCAGTTTCAGCATGGCATCCCTGGCTTCGCTTTCCACAGCACTCCCGGCGCGGTTTTCGCTTATAAACCACAGCACGAGGCATCCGATGAGGACTATCAACCCGAATAAAAGAGTCATCCTGATCTGGAGCCTTCCCGTAAACTTTCCTCCCATACCTGCTTAATCCCTCCTTGATTCTGAGGCCTGACTCCGGTAGCTGGTACCCTCCACACTAACATCCAAACGTGGGCGTCACCGCACCTGCTTGAACAAAAAGAAAATTTCTCTCAGGATGGACAGGAGTGTTCCTACCCCCCCCCCTAATATCTTCCATCTCACCCCGGGGTATTCGCAGAAATGCCTCCACCACCCCGGGGTCAAACTGGCTGCCCGCGCATCGTTTCAGCTCGCCGAACGCGTGGTCCGGGGTGAGTGCTTTCCTGTAGGGCCTGGCGGAGGTCATGGCGTCGTATGCGTCGGCCACGCGGATTATGCGCGCCAGGAGCGGAATTTCTTCCCCTGATAGCCCCTCCGGGTACCCCCCACCGCCGTAGTCTTCGTGGTGGTGCCGCACGGCCGCCGTTACCTCGCCCGGGAACCCGGCCGGTTCCAGAATCCTGGCCCCCACTTCGGCGTGACCCTGCATTTCTTTCCTCTCTTCCGGTGTGAGGGGACCCCCCTTGAGAAGAATGTTCTCGCGGACGCCGATTTTGCCGATGTCGTGCAGGAGCCCGGCTATGTACACCTGTTCCTGTTCTCCAGCACCGAGTCCCATAATGCGGGCACACAAACGCGCCAGTTTCGCCACCCTCAGGGAATGACCCCTGGTGTAAACGTCCCTGGCCTCGAGGGCTGCCGCCAGTGCCTGCACGACATTCAGGTAGTATTTCCGCAGCGAGGTGTACAGCCGGGCGTTTTCCAGCGCCAGCCCCAGTTGTGAGGCTATAATCACCAGGTATTCGATTTCCTCTTCCGACCAGCGCCGCGGTACGGGTGAGTAAATTTTCAGAGTGCCCAGGATTTTCCCTGCCGTTTTCACCGGCACGACTGCCAGCGCACGTACCTCCGGTACGGAGTATGGAAGACGCGCGCCCGCCACGGCGCCAGCCAGGTCCTCCACGACCACAGGTTCCCCTTTCCGGAGCACCTCGCCCAGCAGGTTGCCGTCCGGCCGGATACGGCCCGTCTCCGCCTGCAACCCGGGACTCATGCCCACATTGCCCCTGAGCACCAGGTCGCCGGTTTTCTCGTCGAGCAGCCGCAGTATACACCACCGGGCTCCCAGCACTTCCCGCACGGCCTTCAGTGCGGCTTCGATGATCCGGTCTGCATCGAAACTGCCCGACACCACCTGTCCTACCTCGAGCAGCCGCTCCAGCATGACCGCACGTTCCCGAACCTTACGGAAAAGCCTGGCATTCTCCAGGGCAAGGCCCAGCGCGGTCCCCAGAGTGGTCAGGAAAACGGTCTCTTCCCCGGTGAAACGCTGCCCTCCGGGTTTCCCCGCCAGGGTGAGCACACCCGTCACCCTGCCACCAACCGTAAGGGGTACCGCCACTGCAGGCCGCTTTCCTCCCGCCGCGTCTTTCTCATCGTCAAAGTGCGCGGCGGCTACCTGGCGCTCTACCGCGGCTATTATCTCCCCTGCGGGAATAATCCCTGAGCTTTCCTCCAGCTCTACGGTAGCTGCCACTTCAGAGGACGAGTCCTCCGGTTCCGCATCAACCAGCATAAGCACCGACCCGCTGGCCGCACCGGTCAGTCCCAGCACCGCCTCCAGTCCCTGCCGGGCTACTTCGGACACTTCCAGGCTGCTCGAGACGGTTTTGCTGAACTCAAAAAGGGCCGTAAGTTCGTTCACCTTCTTCTGAAGTTCCTGCCCGGTGTACAGGAGCCGGGCTACGGTCTCCGCCACTGCCTGCATCATCCCCGTGGCTGCCGAGAGCCGCTCTTCACTCCAGACGGGTACCTTTATGGCCGCCGCCAGAAGCTCTTCGTGGCCAATGCCCGTTTCCCGGGCCAGTTGCTGCACTGCTTCTTTTGCAGGCTCCTGCAGCGCCACACTGCCGCCTACCAGCACTGCCGCCAGCTCCCCCGCTACCTTCAGCGGAGTCGCCAGGTGTACCAGCC
>NZ_JBNATZ010000252.1:0-3558 GCF_049701015.1 Desulfofundulus sp. | reverse complement strand
TATCGTCCCTACGTTCACGTGGGGCTTGGTCCGCTCAAATTTGGCCTTGGCCATGACATTAGATCCTCCTTATCCAGCATATAGTTTTGTAGGCAGCAAATATTGGTGCGGCTTTTATCCCCGCCGCCGGGCAATAATAGCTTCGGCCATAGACGGAGGTAGTTCCTCGTAATGACTGAACTGCATGGTATAGGTACCCCGGCCCTGAGTGCGCGAACGCAGTTCCGTTGCATAGCCGAACATTTCGGCCAGGGGGACATACGCATGGATAACCTGGGCGTTACCCCGCCGCTCCATTTCTTCAATGCGCCCACGGCGGGCGTTGAGGTCCCCGATGACATCCCCCATATATTCCTCCATGACCACCACTTCTACTTTCATAATCGGCTCCAGCAGCACCGGTTTAGCCTTTTGTGCGCCGTTTTTGAAGGCAATGGAACCGGCAATCTTAAAGGCCATTTCCGAGGAGTCCACTTCATGGTAGGAGCCGTCCACCAGGGTAACCCGAACGTCAACCACCGGATACCCGGCCAGGACGCCGCTTTCCATGGCTTCCTTGACGCCTGCGTCAACAGCCGGGATGTATTCTTTGGGCACCACACCACCGACAATTCTGTTCACAAATTCGTACCCGGAACCTCGTTCCAGAGGCTCGATCTCCAGGACCACATGCCCGTACTGGCCGCGGCCACCGGTCTGACGGATGAACTTGCCTTCCGCCTTGACCTTTTCCCTGATGGTTTCCTTGTAGGCCACCTGCGGCCGTCCAACATTGGCCTCGACCTTAAATTCCCGCATCAGGCGGTCGACAATAATTTCCAGGTGCAGCTCGCCCATGCCGGAAATAATGGTCTGCCCCGTCTCCGGATCGGTATGCATCCTGAAAGTGGGGTCCTCTTCCGCCAGCTTGGAGAGAGCTACCCCCATTTTATCCTGATCGGCTTTGGTCTTGGGCTCAATGGCCACAGATATCACCGGCTCGGGGAAATCCATGGACTCCAGGACGATGGGGTGTTTTTCATCGCACAATGTATCCCCCGTAGTGGTTTCCTTTAGTCCGACCGCGGCCACAATATCCCCCGCATAAGCCTCATCTATTTCTTCCCGGTGGTTCGCATGCATGCGTAAAATACGCCCTATGCGCTCCCGCCGGTTTTTGGTGGAGTTATAGACATATGAACCAGATGTTACCTTACCTGAGTATACCCGGAAAAAGGTCAATTTACCCACGTAGGGATCGGCCATAATTTTAAAGGCCAGGGCCGAAAATGGTTCATCGTCCCTGGCCACCCGTTTATCCTCAACCCCGGTTTCAGGGTTGAGACCCCGGATGGCCGGTATATCCGTCGGTGCCGGGAGGAAATCAACAATAGCATCCAGAAGGGGCTGTACACCCTTGTTTTTAAAAGAGGAGCCGCATAATACCGGAATCATTTTCACAGCCAGCGTCGCCTTTCGGATGCCCCGTTTGATATCCTCCTCGGTAAGCTCTTCACCTTCCAGGTACTTGAGCATCAGTTCTTCATCGGACTCGGCCACCGCTTCCAAAAGCTTTTCCCGGTATTCAGCCACCAGATCGCGCATCTCCTCCGGGATGGCCGTTTCCTTGCTGCGCGTGCCCAGGTCATCAACATAAATAATGGCTTTGTTACGAATTAGATCTACCACACCGACAAAACTATCCTCGACCCCAATGGGCAACTGGATGGCCACCGGATTGGCACCCAGCCGTTCCCGGATCATGGTCATACTCCGGAAGAAATCGGCACCGACCCGGTCCATCTTGTTAATGTAAGCAATGCGCGGGACACCGTACTTGTCGGCCTGGCGCCACACGGTCTCCGACTGAGGTTCCACGCCGCCTACGGAACAGAAGATGGCCACAGCCCCATCCAGCACCCGCAGGGAGCGCTCCACCTCGACGGTAAAGTCCACGTGGCCTGGCGTGTCGATAATGTTGATACAGTGATCCCGCCACTGGCAGCTGGTAGCAGCAGAGGTAATGGTAATACCACGTTCTTGCTCCTGCACCATCCAGTCCATGGTGGCGGCACCATCATGGACCTCACCCATTTTATGCACACGTCCGGTATAGAAAAGAATCCGTGCGGTGGTGGTGGTCTTTCCGGCATCAATGTGGGCCATTATACCGATGTTGCGTGTTCTTTCCAGTGGAAATTGCCGTGCCATATTTTCACCCCCTTACCACCGGTAATGGGCAAAGGCCTTGTTGGCTTCCGCCATTTTGTGGGTGTCTTCCTTCTTCTTCACCGCCCCACCCGTATTATTGGCGGCATCCATAATTTCCGCAGCCAGCTTTTCTTCCATGCTCTTGCCGCCGCGTTGCCGGGCATACTGGGTGATCCAGCGGATACCCAGGGTCTGCCGCCTTTCTGGCCGGACTTCCACGGGCACCTGATAGTTGGCACCCCCTACCCGGCGGGCCTTTACCTCCAGCACTGGCATAACATTTTTCATGGCCTGTTCAAAAACTTCAAGCGGATCCTTGCCGGTTTTTTCTCGAATGATCTCAAAAGCCTTGTAGCATATGCGTTCGGCTATGCTCTTCTTGCCTTTGAGCATAACCTGATTGATCAACTTGGTGACCACCTTGCTGTTATAGATGGGGTCTGGCGGCACGTCTCTCTTGGCTACCGCACCTCTCCTCGGCATCTTCTACCCCCCTTTAACCGAAAGTATAACCTTTCCTGCCAAACTTAAAACTACCGGCCCAACCGGCCGGCGGTCATTTATTTCTTCGGGCGTTTGGCGCCATACTTGGAACGGCCCCGGTTGCGGTTTTGAACACCAGCACAATCCAGGGCGCCTCTGATTATATGGTAACGGACACCGGGCAGGTCCTTCACCCGACCGCCCCGCACTAACACCACCGAGTGTTCCTGTAGATTATGCCCGATACCCGGAATATAGGAGGTTACCTCGATCCCGTTGGTAAGCCTTACCCGCGCCACCTTACGCAGGGCGGAGTTGGGCTTTTTCGGGGTTGTCGTGTAAACCCTGGTACATACTCCCCGCTTCTGTGGGCTTCCCTTTAGCGCGGGAGCTGAAGACTTGTGAGTCACCTTCTCCCGGCCCTTGCGGACCAGCTGGCTAATGGTCGGCATGCTGCTACACCTCCTTCCTCCAGATTATCGGACATGACACTGTTACCCCTTTTGAGGCGGCGGTTAATCTTCGATAACCGCCGCCGAGGCGCAACCCACCTCGATATGACAAGCTTTGCCGAGTTGGGACATTGAATCGACCTCAACAAGGGGTATGTCTTTGGCGCGACAGGCCTGAATAATGGGATCAATGACATGTCGCTCTGCGTTCATAGCCACATAAACTACTTTAGCCTGCCCTCGATTAATGGCCTTCATGGTTTGCTTGGAACCCACCATCTTTTTGCGGGCATTGGACAGCCGTGTCAAGGGCATGAGCTCTCCCCCCACAGAAAACCAGACACTCTCATATCTTAACATCAGTCACGAACGTTGTCAATATTTTCGTTGGCACGTGTGACTGCCGCAGGTTCCGGATCTTCATGCTGCTCTT
>NZ_JBNATZ010000251.1:0-3569 GCF_049701015.1 Desulfofundulus sp. | reverse complement strand
AGCGCGCCGGAAACCGCGGGCATATTCAAGGTCCGGTATGCGGATGTACATAAAGCCGTTCGGGTACGGTATCACCTGGAACTCGCCCTCGTACTTGCCCAGGTTGAGCGGGTAGGGTATCTCCATGCCCTCCGGCCAGGGCTCCGGCTGGCCGGTAGGGCCAACGTTGCACAGACCCACGCCGTCCGGGTTGGTGTCCACGGACAGGCAGCCCCTCGCAAAGTCAGGTTCCGGTGCTCCTGACAAGTTAAAGGTCAGGTGGACCAGATACCGACCATCAACAGTACGGATGAGTTCCACCGTGTAGGGCAATCCCATCGCCAGCCAGATACGCACCATATCCCTGTGCTTTTCCGGCAGCCAGAGCTTGCCTTCCACTTTAGGAGCGCGGGTCATGATGGGGCGGCCTTTGGCATCAGTACCTCTTTGTTCCGATAGGTGAGAAATAGTAACAGCCAGCCGGAATTCACCGTTTTGGTGCGATACCTTGAAGTGCGGGTTGCCGCCTTTGGTTTCATCGCCCTGAGTGTAAAGCCTGTTCTTCCGGGCGGCGCGCCACTCTTCACGGGTCGTCCGCCTCTTGCAGACGTCCTTCCAGAGCTTTCTGCCGCCAAAGACCACCTTGGGAATGGTTCCGTTTTCCTGGTGAGCCTTGAGTTCGGCTAGCTTTTTCTCTAAAGATGCTACCCGGGCGTTTTTGCCGTCGATTACCAGCCGGAGCTTATCTATCTCTTCGGGAGCGGCACCTTTCTTTTCAGCTCTAGCCAGCTTGCGCATGGCTTGTCCCAGCTTCCCCCTGGCCCGGGAGAGTTTGCTTTCGGTTTCGTCAATTTCGATTCCCAGAAGTTCCTTCTGGGAGTCGATAACAGCTTTCGCCTTTAACCGGGCGTCGTCGGCGTAGCGGGAATTGAGACCGAAGATCTCCTGGCCGCGTTTCTTTACATCATTCCGGGAAGCACCTTCCAGGAGACGATTAAAAGCCCAGCGCATACAGGAGCAGAACAGGCGCATCTCGGTGTCCAGAGGGTCTTCGTCACCCCGGCTCCACTTCCCGGAGCGGAAGGCAGGGTATACCTCCGGGAAAAATTCGCCGCAGACGGTGTAACTTATGCCGCTGTCAGGACTGCTCGACTTCTTTTCCCATTTCCTCATCTGGCTTCACTCCTGCGATCAGCTCCTGAAAACCCTGCTTGATCTTTTTGCCGCCCCTGCTGCCGTACAGACGGGCGGAAAAGGAAGTAACTATAGCCAGCAAGTCCCGCACCAGTTCGGAATGGGCATCCTCCGGCTCTTTTTCAGCTATGGCGATTATTTCTACGCCGCAGTACCTTAAATGCCGCTCGATGTACGAATATCCGAACCGGGCCAGCCGGTCGGGGTATTCGATGATAAGCTTCTTGTATTCGCCACGCTCAGCCAGCTTGAGTACATTCGATAAACCGCGGCGCTTCTGGTTTAAACCGCTGGCTACGTCCGTAAATTCCGCCCTGACGGTAAATCCGTTTTCCCGGGCGTATTGCCGCAGCCGTTCCATCTGCCGGTCCAGGTTGCCTGCGTCAGCCTGCTTTTTAGTGGATACCCGGGCATAGAGCACAACTGTTTCCTGCCCATCAGTCAACTGACCGGACTGCAACAGCCTGTTGAGTTCGTCCATGGAGTACCGGCGCTGGCCTCCGGGCAGACGAACGGGCTTAATTAAACCGCGCTTCTCCCAGTTGCGCAGACTGTTAGGGTGGACGCCTAATTTTTTTGCCGCTTTGCTGATGGTTAACAGTTCCATATTTTTATGGTAACTGTTTTGTCACGTTTTGTCAATATTTGTTGGTTTGTTAGCAACTGCTACGAACCTCCCGTCCCCTGAAAGGGACGGGAGGAAGTCACTATGCGGTCGCTTTATAGCGTCGTCTAACAAAAAGGAAAAATAACGTTGCATATATGATGGCCAGCAACAAGCCACTAACCATTCCAGGGATCTGGCCGCGAGCCAGAGGGATCGAAGCCACAACGACCAGCAAAAGTAACAGAGATGCATAGGGAAGGTAGGGATAACCCGGTACGGCAAAAGGCGTCCTGGACTGGGACACCTTTTGGCGGAAGCGGATATAGGTAACAGTTATCACCGCCCAGTTGAAAAGGGAAATAAAGCCGCTGGCACTGGCCACATAGAGAAAAACCTTTTGTGGGAGTAAGTAGGCCAGAATAACGGCGATGCTCAAGAAAATACTGCTGGCGGCCAGTGCCCGGGTAGGTATGCCCCGCCGGTCTGTTTTTAATAAAAATCGGGGAGCTTCATGCCTTTCGGCCAGGGATTTGAGCATTCTGGTCACTCCGAACATGGTGGTATTCATACTGGAAAGTACGGCCATGATAATAATGGCGTTTAACAGGTGGCTCCCAAAGGGGATGCGCAACCTTTCGAGAACCGTGACAAAGGGACTGGAAGTGACCGGAACGGTGAACCAGGGCAAAAGACCGACCAGCACGAAAATAGCACCGGTATATAAAAGGGTCACTGTCAGGCCGGTACCCATAACAGCCCGGGGTATGGTATGCCTGGGATTAGTAGCCTGTGCCGCTGTCATACATACCACCTGAATACCGGAATAGGCAAAAATAACCAGCAAGAGAGAGGCAAAAACTCCTTTTATACCCCGGGGGAAAAATCCTCCGTAGGCAAAATAATTGACAGTTCCAACCGGTGCCATACCGGGCCACAGCCCGGATAAAACGGCCAGGCCGACCAGGATGAGTAGAAAGAGAGCCACTATTTTTATGCCCGAAAACAACCCTTCAATGCGGGTGAACCCCCGGATATCCAGCAAGTTAATACCGGTGATTAGCAGGGAGAAAAACAGGCTGAATAGCCACAGCGGCCATTCGGGCAGCCACCAGTGCATCAGCAGAGCGGAAGCCGTAACTTCCGTAGCCATACCCAACACACCTGAAGACCAGTACATCCAGCCGGTGACAAAACCCATCAGGGGACCTAAATAGCAGTTAGCGTAGTCGCTGAAAGCCCCTGTGGAAGGCCATGCAGCCTCCATTTCGGCCAGGTAGAGCATTATCGGTATGACCACCAGAGCACCAGCCAGATAAGATAGCACTGCAGCCGGCCCGGCTATGCGTACGGGAATCCCGCTGGCCACGAAGATACCGGCACCAACAACGCCGGCCAGGCCAATCATAATGATTCCCAGTATCCCTATGTTTCTGTCGGCTGCTCCCATCCGTACCGCCTCTGTACCAGCGGCCAGTTCCGACGATGCCTCCTCGTTTACCCGGAGTTCTGTGCAAAACTGATGCAGTTTTCTTCCGGTCAAAATGTTCACCTGCTTTTTTTTAGGTTATTTTAACCGGACCGCTTCCGGGCTATCATAGACCACTGTGACTACTCCCTACCCCTGAAGGGGTAGGGCTTCTACGAGTCCTACCCGTACCCCCAGGATCATCGGTTTACCTGGCGCATTGGGTGTTGCGAACTGGCTGTTTTCCCCGTGTTACGAATTGGATGGACACATGCGGGTAACTCTGGTACAGACGCCTTTCGGCTCCCAGAGGGGGCGGTCACT
>NZ_JBNATZ010000250.1:0-3586 GCF_049701015.1 Desulfofundulus sp. | reverse complement strand
CTGGCGGGTGGGATAACGGAAATCTCCGTCCAACCCCGGCCCCGGGTGGCCATTTTGCCTACCGGTACCGAACTGGTGGAGCCGGGGCATCCGCTCAGACCCGGCGATATTATCGACTACAACAGCCGGGTGCTGGCAGGCCTGGTAACCGAATGGGGAGGGATTCCGGTACGCAAAAAGATTACTGCCGATGATTTTGAGGCCCTGCGCCAATCCCTGCTTGAAGCCCTGCAGGAATCCGATATGGTCCTCATCAATGCCGGTTCCTCGGCCGGCAGTGAGGATTACACGGCGGAAGTAATCAGAAGCCTGGGCCGGGTGCTGGTGCACGGGGTGGCCACCAGGCCGGGGAAACCAGTGATCCTGGGGGAAGTGGACGGGCGGCCGGTGATCGGAGTCCCCGGTTACCCCGTGTCGGCCTACCTGTGTGCCGAGCTCTTTGTTAAACCGGTCATATACAAAAAGCTTGGTTCCGTCCCGCCAGCCCGCCCGAAAATTGAAGCTACCGTTTCCCGCAAGCTGGTCTCTTCCCTGGGAGTGGAGGAATTTGTACGGGTCAAACTGGGACAGGTGGGGGACAAGATCATTGCCACACCCATTTCCCGGGGAGCGGGCATCATCATGTCCCTGCTCCGGGCTGACGGCATTGTGCGGGTACCCCGGCTTTCCGAGGGTTACGGTGCGGGCCAGATGGTTCAGGTTGAGCTCCTGCGTCCTCTCGAGGAGATCAGAGAGACCACCGTGATCATCGGCAGTCACGATATCGCCCTGGACGTCCTGGCCAATTACCTGCGGCGCTTTTACCCCCAGGCCAGCCTGTCCAGCGCCCATGTGGGGAGCCTGGCTGGCTTGAACGCCTTGAAAAGGGGAGAAGCCCACTGTGCCGGTACGCATCTTTTAGATGAGGAAACGGGAGAGTACAACGTTTCCTATATCCAGCGGCTGATGCCGGACAGGGGAGTGGTGCTGGTCAACCTGGTCTACCGGGAGCAGGGGCTGATTGTGGCCCGAGGCAATCCCAAAGGGATCAGGGGGCTGGAGGATCTGGTCCGGCCCGATGTCACTTTTGTAAACAGGCAGCGGGGTGCGGGCACCCGGGTATTACTGGATTACCACTTAAAACAGCTCGGGATCAGCCCGGACCAGATAAACGGTTACGAGAGGGAGGAGTATACCCACATGGCCGTGGCGGCAGCCGTGGCCGGCGGCGTGGACGCGGGCCTGGGCATCCGGGCCGCCGCCCGGGCCCTGGGGCTCGATTTCATCCCCCTGGCCGAAGAACGCTATGACCTCTGCATCCCCCGGGATTACTGGGATACCCCCTACATCCAGCGTTTGTTGACCGTGATGAGCCAGCCGGACTTCCGGAAAGAGGTGGAGGCGCTGGGAGGCTACGACCTGCGGGACTGTGGCAAGGTCATGTGGGAACAGAAGACATAATTCATGCAGACATCCATATTTGCCATGTGCTATTAAGGGAGAGGCATCATGACTAAGGATGAATTACGTCTATTACTGGAGGATGTGCGAAGCGGCCGCCTGGAAGTGGATGCGGCTTTAGACAGGCTCAAGACCCTGCCCTACGAAGACCTCGGGTTTGCCAAGCTGGATCACCACCGGGCCCTGCGCAAAGGATTCCCGGAAGTGGTTTTCTGCCAGGGCAAAACCACGGATCAAGTAGTGGAGATTATGGAAAGACTCTGCAGAAACAACCGGACCGTCCTGGCCACCCGGGCCGGCCGGGAGGTTTACGAAGCGGTACGGGCCGTTTTAAGCGACGCCGTTTATTCGGAACTGGCGCGTACTATTGTGGTGTACCGCGGGGAGCGCCCGCAACCAAAGGGTAAAGTGCTGGTGATGTCTGCGGGAACCGCCGATCTCCCGGTGGCCGAGGAAGCCGCCGTGACCGCCGAAGTAATGGGGAACCATGTACGCCGCTGCTACGACGTAGGAGTGGCGGGCCTCCATCGCCTGCTGGACAAGCTGGAGATGATAAAGTGGGCGCAGGTCATCATAGTGGTGGCGGGGATGGAGGGTGCCCTGGCCAGCGTGGTGGCCGGGCTGGCGGAGCAGCCGGTTATTGCCGTGCCCACAAGCATCGGTTACGGGGCCAGTTTTCGCGGTCTGGCCGCCCTTCTCACCATGTTGAACAGTTGCGCTTCCGGTATTGGTGTGGTAAATATCGATAACGGTTTTGGTGCCGCCGCCCTGGCCAGCACCATAACCCGTATGATAGTGGGGTCGGAATGATGAGAGTGGCGTACTTTGATTGTTTTTCCGGTATCAGCGGTGATATGTGCCTGGGTGCCTTGATTGACGCGGGAGTGGATTTCGAACGACTGGCAGGGGAATTAAAAAAGCTGCCGGTGGAAGGTTACCGGCTGCGCCTGGAAAAAGTAAAGCAGGGCGGTATATCGGCTATTAACTTTTTTGTAGAGCTGGATGACCAGGACCAGCCGGAAAGGCACTTGATGGATATTGAGGAAATTATTGACCGGAGCTCCCTGCCCGAAGAGGTGAAAGAGAAAAGCAAAAGGGTATTTCACTGCCTGGCGCGGGCTGAAGCCAGGGTGCACGATACAACTCCCGAGCACATTCATTTTCACGAGGTTGGTGCGGTAGATGCCATCATCGACGTGGTGGGTACCGTCCTCGGGCTGCACCTGCTCGGTGTGGAAAAGGTTATCGTCTCACCCCTGCCCGTGGGAAGGGGCTTTATTCAGTGCATGCACGGTCTGATTCCATCCCCTGCCCCGGCCACACTGGAAATCCTTTCTGAAAAGAAAGTGCCTGTTTACGGGGCCGGCGTTGAAGGCGAACTTGTGACGCCTACGGGGGCCGCCCTGGCAGCCACCCTGGGCGACGCCTTCGGGGAAGTGCCTCCCATTACCGTTACCCGGGTTGGTTACGGGGCCGGGAAGAAAAACTTTGAACACCCCAACCTGCTGCGCGTGATCATCGGAGAGATTCTGTGAAAAGGGTCCTTATCTGGCAAGTGTTCCGAACGGTTCGGTGGTGTGACCGGTAGGGGTTCGGTATGCTCACCCTGCCGCGTCGCTTTCAAAAACCCGGTAAAGGGAAGTAAGGTAGTGTTCCCGCCGGGGTTTTACTTTGAATATTTCCTCGAAGGTGCCTTTTTTAACCAGCCGGCCGTTTTTGAGTACGGCTACCCGGTCGGTGAGGTAGGGCACCTCCGAAAAATCATGCGTAACAAAAATAGCAGCAATCCCCGTATTTTTTAAAAGCCTGTCCAGTTCATTGAGCAGCGATAAGCGTGTGGGGAAGTCCAGGGCGGAAAAGGGTTCGTCCAGGAACAAGACGTCAGGCTCCAGGGCAAAGGCCCTGGCCAGGCTGACCCTCTGGGCTTCTCCCCCCGACAGCTGGTGGGAACGGCGTCCGGCCAGGTGGGCGATGCCCAGCAGTTCGAGCCACCGGTCCACCCTTTTCTTTATTTCCCCCTGGGGGATTCCCCGCAGCTTCAATCCTGTGGCCACATTCTCATAAACCGTGGTCTTTAAAAGGAGCGGCTCCTGGAACACCACAGCCATGCGCCGGCGAATGGCCAGGGCACTTCGTGGGGTTGATG
>NZ_JBNATZ010000249.1:0-3598 GCF_049701015.1 Desulfofundulus sp. | reverse complement strand
GCTCTTGAGGCCGGTTGCCGGTATAAAAAGTCGCTACGGCCGGAGGAGATAATCATTTTGGAAACCGTCCTGGTCACTTTAACCCGAACGAGAATCGGATTTAAATATAAAATATTCAAAAAAGACGGGGTGTTGGCCGCCGAGGGCTTTACTATCCACGCTTATGTGGATGAGGGGGGAAAGCCTTTTGATTTTAAAAAACGCCACCCTGTCCTGTGGGAAAAGATAAACGCTCTATTTGGCGAACCAAGGGGTCATGAGATGCGGGGTATTCAAGATTTCAGCTTGGCTATGAACCGGGAGGCAGAAGAGTGCGAGAACGGGTAGTAATTACTGGGATGGGTGCGGTCACACCCATAGGTATCGGTGTGGAACCTTACTGGCGTAACCTGTTGCAGGGAAAATGCGGGGTCGGGTACATTTCCAGGTTCAATACCGATCACCTGCCGGTTAAAATTGGAGCCGAAGTTCGGGATTTCAGGGCGGAGGATTTTTTACCCAAAAAGCTAATTAAAGAAACGGACCTGTTTATGCAGTACGCCCTGGTGGCAGCCGGAGAAGCCCTCCAGGACGGCAGCCCTACCGGAAATCCGGAACGCATGGGAGTGGTCATGGGTACTGCCGTGGGAGGCATCACTACCATTACAGAATCGCAGGAGCGGCTCTGCCGTACCGGTTCCACCCGCATAAACCCCCATTTCATGCCCCGGATACTGGGCAACGTGGCTGCGGCGCAAATTGCCATTCTCCACGGGTTGAAGGGGCCAAGCCTGACCGTAAGTACCGCCTGTTCTTCAGGGGCAGATGCCGTGGGCACCGCACTCATGCTTTTGCAGCGCGGAGAGGCCGATGTCATGGTCGCCGTAGGGGCAGAGTCCATCATCTGTCCCCTGGTCATAGCCGGTCTTCATGCTGCCAGGGCCATCTCTACCCGCAACGACGCTCCGGAAAAGGCCAGCCGTCCCTTTGACCGCCGGCGGGACGGATTGGTGATGGGAGAGGGAGCTGGCGCGTTGATTCTGGAAACTCTTTCTCACGCTGAGCGCCGGGGCGCACGGATCAGGGCGGAATTAATCGGTTACGCCAACTTTGGTGACGGTTACCATACCACGGCACCCGAACCCGGCGGGAGGGGAGAAATCCTGTGCATGCGTAAAGCTCTGGAAAGGGCGGGCTTGACACCCGCAGACATTGACTATATTAACGCTCACGGAACCTCCACACCCCTGGGCGACCGAGTGGAAACTCTGGCCATCAAGGCTGTCTTTGGTTCCCGTGCTTTTCAGATTCCCATTAGCTCCACGAAGGGAGCTACGGGGCACCTGATGGGAGCCGGTGGCATAACCGAGTTAATAGCCTGTATCAAAGCTATCGAAGAAGGAATCATACCGCCTACCATCAATTACGAAGAACCGGATCCGGATTGTGACCTGGATTATGTGCCTAACATACCCCGCCGGGCAAGAGTGAGTGTGGCCATGTCCAATTCCTTCGGATTTGGAGGGCAGAACGCTTGCCTGGTGGTGCGGGAATTCAAATTCAGATGAGCCCATGTGGTTGGCTGAGTTCCATGAGCTTTGTCAGGAGGTCTGCAGCCAAGTATTCAGCTGGGCACTGGAACAGCTCGATACCCGCCTGATGAATGAACGTGACCGGAGCACCTGAAGGCCGCTGCCTTGAAGCTGATGTTTTTGAGCGGTGAGGTCTCATAACGGGAAAAATTTTTGTGGAGATACTTCCTGGATCCTGACACGGACCATCGGTTTTTCCAGAATTAAGAATTGCCATAAAAAGCTGAGAATGGTATAATTATACTACCCGAGAAAGGCAAACCCGTCGAAAGGCGGGGGCGCAAAGCCAAAGGGTCTAAGGCAGAGTACCGCTATGACAGCCGGCTGCCGGGACATTGGAGAAAAAGTCAGTTATCACTGGTAATTGTACTTGTAGAAATCCGTCCGGCTTCTGCGGGGTCAGGTGGATTTGCCGGCAGGTTTTGAGGCCAGGTGCTGGTACTTCGCCTTACTTCGGGAAGGAGGCGTTGACAATTAATGGTGAGCCCGGTGTATAGTAATTACTGGTATTCTGAATTGCTGGTAAATTACCTTCTGAGCCCCGGAGTATCTTCTTATTCTTACCAGCCAGTATTACCCATCAATGCAGTCGAGGAAATCCTGTTAAAAAATAACTGGGTTCAGCAACAACCTTCTCTGGTAACTAATAGTTTGGTTAGCTTGAATAATTACGCCCGTCAGCTTTGGGAGGCTTCCCAGCCTTTACAGCTCGGTACGACGGATAATGTGTTCCTGAAAAGGGTTGCTACTTCATCTGTTCCCGGTGCTGTTACTGCCCAAGCCCAACCAGGTGCCACTTTAGCCACTTACACCGTAACTGTAAGCCAGCTTGCCGCTGCCCAGCAGAATTTGGGCACGGCCCTGGCGAGCAATGCAGCTGCTGGACTTGCAGCGGGGACTTATACTTTTAGCCTTCAAGCAGGCGGCAAAACTTATACCATATCCTTTGCAGTTAACAGCGGGGATACCAACCTGACAGTGCTCAACAGTATGGCCAATGCCTTAAATGCTGCTGGCGCGCCAGTTACCGCTAAAGTAGCTACCGATACTGTAGCGGGTACCAGCCGCCTGGTTTTAACTGCTTCGAACACTGGTACCGGTAATGCTTTCACTTTAGCCGATATAACTGGCAATGCCGTGGCTTATACAGGGGCTAATACTGTCTCGGTTGCTGCAGCCAATGCGAGCTACACCGTAAACGGCATCCCTTACACCTCTCAAAGCAACACTGTCTACCTGGACAACCTGAAGCTCACCCTGAACCTCCTGGCTCCAGTATCCAGCGCCACCGTTACTGTCGCTCCCGATACCCAGGCTATAAGTACTGCTGTCAATAATTTTGTGGCAGCTTATAACAACTTGATTACCTTTACTGCTCAGAATTCCCAATATATAAGTCCCCAGATCGTGTCCAGCTTGAAACAAGCCTATAGCTATCAAGCCGCGAACCTGGCCGCCATAGGCATTACCCGGAATCCTGACGGTACCTTGGTTATTAACCAGTCTACCCTTACTAATGCTCTCCAAAGTAACCTTGGAGCGGTCGAGGCCGCCTTTAGCGGTGTAAATGGTTTGGCCGTAACAGCTGGTTTTGAAGCTCAACAAATTTTCACTGCTCCGTTAACTACCTTTATTAATCCTTTTTCTCTGGTGAGTACCACTGCTGGTGCGGCGAGTTACTACCCCCTTTATAACTGGATGGGACTATCAAATGCTGCAAGCTTGTGGTCTGTATTGCTGCCACCGGGTTCTCTTTTTAATCAGATAGTTTAGGAACCGGGCTCTTCGCTGATGGTACTGGTACGGACGATAGCGGAAGCCCTGGGTACGGCAGAAGCAGAAATGGCCGGACACCTTCCGGTGTGCCCGGCTTTTTCTTTCGTGAAACCACAACGGAAGGGGAAATAAGTATGCGGGGAGCGATAAAAGCTGCAGCGACTGCGGTACCCGCCGTTTTTGCAGCGGCGACCCCGGCGCTTGCTGCCACCGCTATCGGCTGCGGTTCTCCGACCACATGCTTCCCGCTG
>NZ_JBNATZ010000248.1:0-3633 GCF_049701015.1 Desulfofundulus sp. | reverse complement strand
CGGTTCATCAGGTTTACAAAGGGCTGGTAAGCAAGCGGCCCGGTCAGGTGAACCCGGGGCAACTCCCCCAGCACTTCCCGCACCAGCCCGCGTACGGCAGGATTCATGTGCACGGGAAACACGATCTCCACATCGGGATAAAGAGCGACTATATCCCTTAGGGCCAGGTAAATTTCACGCATCGGTTCGCCAAGGTTCTCCCGGCGGTGGGTGGTCACCAGCAACACACGGCGGTTTTGAAAATCTATGCCGGCGAGTTCGCCATTTTTAAACTGATAATTATTATCCACGGTGGCCAGCAGGGCGTCGATGACGGTATTGCCGGTGACAAAAATCTTTTCCGGAGCCACCCCCTCCCGGAGCAGGTTATCCCGGGCGGTGGCAGTGGGGGCAAAATGCAGGTCGGCCAGCACCGCCGTGAGGTGGCGGTTGATCTCCTCGGGAAAGGGGGAATACTTGTCTCCCGTACGCAGGCCCGCCTCGACGTGACCCACCGGGATTTGAAAGTAAAAGGCTGCCAGGGCGGCGACAAAGGTGGTGGTGGTATCACCGTGCACCAGCACCAGGTCGGGCTTCTCCCCCGCCATGACCCGCTCCAGGCCGTCCAGGGAGCGGCGGGTGATGTCGAAAAGGCTCTGTCCCGGCCTCATGATATCCAGGTCATGGTCGGGCACAATTCGAAAAAGGTACAGTACCTGATCCAGCATTTCCCGGTGCTGGGCGGTGACAGCCACCCGGCAGAGGACCCGGTCCTGCTGGCGCTGCAGTTCTTTAATGAGAGGGGCCATCTTGATGGCTTCCGGCCGGGTACCAAAAACAGCGAGAACTTTGAGCATAGTTTGTCTCCTTGGAGTGGTGATTAAACCGGGAGAGTCCCCGGTAAAGTATGGCAACCCGTTTAAGGACGGAACCCGCCCCCTCCCCCACGTGCGCTCCGCATGGCGGGCGCCGGGCTCCCCGAGGGGGGCATCCAGCCGGGCCCACTGGAATATTATTCCCCGCGATCAACTATATGACGCCTTCTCGTGAATTATAAGGGGATAATTTCCACCCATCAACCCTTTCGAAAGTGCCCCCGGGGGCCGCCCACGTTGCAGAAGGCGGAATTAAAGTTGCGGTAGAGGGATTTATACCCGGCAATGCGGTGCCACTTTTTGATAAACCCGGGCGGCAGGTCTTCCCGCAAGACCACCTGGGACCAGCCTCCGGGTAACGGGTAGGCGTAATAGGGTTTGTCCTTCGGGATGCCCCGGATAAAGATGACCTGGGGCACGGTCCATTCCAGGCGGGCCAGGTAGACCCGGTGCATGCCGTCGCAGACGATGTTGAATACCGACCCGTCGGCTTCCACCGATTCCTCGACGACCGGCGGCAGGAGGTCCACCGGTTCATCGTAACCGGCCAGGTACAGGGTGACATACCCGTCGAGATGAAAAAGGTCGCACCCGTGGCGGGCCAGCTCCCACTTCAGCTCCCGCACTTTTTGCAGCTCACCGGTGAGGACGTAGGACTGGGCCGGAGCCAGACAACTTGTATGTATTTTTTCCAGGGAAATGAAGGCATCACGGTATATATAACATTCCGGGTCGGTGAGCATGGTAACCCGGCGCAGTTTTGCCACCAGTTCTTCCCGGGTGTGACGTTCCAGTCCGATTATTTCCATGAGTCTGCCAACCTTTCTATGAACTTTCTATGAGCATGTTCAGACGGACCCCGTCCCCCCGCAAATTTCATCCAGCGCTCGTCCCACCTGGGCAACATCCCGTACAACGATGTCCGGCCGGGGCCATTCTCCCCACAGGACCCGGGCCATGGCCCGGTATTCGCGCTCGGGGCGGGACAGGACCCAGACCGTGGCCAGCCCCAAATTTTTAGCAGGCAGGATATCCTTGTCATAGGTGTCACCGACCATTACGGAAAGCCGGGGTTCCGCCCCCAGAGCCTCCAGGGCCGCCCGGTACAGCTCTTCTGACGGCTTCTTCCTGCCCAGGCGAAAACTCAAAGCGGTGCAGTCGACCAGGGAAGCGATATCCGGACAGGCGCGTAAAAAGGCACGGTAATAGGGGACCCAGATGTCCGAAACCAGGCCCACGGCAAAACCCAGTTCCCGGGCCCGCAGCACGGCCAGCGCGGCACCCGGTATTTCCACAGCCGCCTTCTCCTGGTCCGCCCAGAGGCGCGCAACGGCCTCTTCCTGCTGCGGGTCCAGGGGGATAATTTCACCCAGCGCAGCACAGACCTCCCGGGGGCCGTTAAACTCCCGGCACATTATTACATCCGCCACCAGCCGGTCATAACCCGGCGGCAAGCCCAGCACCCGGGCAATTTGTTTGGCCGGAGAAACCTCCGGGCCGGTGACCAGTGTGGCACCAATGTCGAAAAGGGCTGCCTTTCGTCCGGCGATGGCCGGTCACCCCCGCCCCAAAACTCTGATCAAATACCGCGAGGCCCCACCCTCCCCGGTGCTCTCCGGGCACGCCCACGGCAGCTTTGCCCGGCAGCAACACCTGCGAACCCGCTTCATCAACCCTCCCACAGGTCGACCTGCACGCCGTGGCGTCGCAGGAACTCTATCCCCTCGTCTGTACCACGGTAATCCCGGCGCACCACCACCCGGGAAAGGGCGCAGGAGACAATGAGCTTGGCACAGGTCAGGCAGATATCGGCGTTGACGTACAGGGTGCCACCTCCCACGGCCAGGCCGCGCTTGGCGCAGAGACAGATCGCGTTCTGCTCGGCGTGGACGCAGGGCTTGTAGTCTTCCCGGCCGGCCAGGTCTTTCAGGCAGCGCCCCGTGTCGATACAGTGTTCCGCCCCGCTGACCACACCGTTGTACCCGTGGGAAATGATGCGCCGGTCCACCACAATGACGGCCCCCACCTTTTTGCGCAGGCAGGTCGAGCGGCGGGCGATAACGTCGACCACTTCCATATAAATCTCATCGAAAGAAGGCCTCTCAACCATGGCGCTCCACCTCCGGACTCCGGGGAACGGCGGTACGGCCCTTTGTTTTCCTGGTGCCCCAACCCCCGGGCAATAGCTTCACTGTAGATATTCAGTGAACCGGTTAATGCGTTGTTACCCCGCTCACTCCAGCGCTTCACGCCGGTACACTATTCCGGTCCCCTAATACAGCGGGTAGCGGCGGCACAGTTCCCCCACCATTTCACGCACCCGGGCCAGCCTGTCCGGGTCATCCCGGAAGCTCAAAGCCAGGTGGATGATCTCGGCCACCGCCTCCATATCCGCTTCCTTCAAGCCGCGGGTAGTCACGGCCGGAGTGCCGATGCGGATGCCGCTGGAGACCGCGGGTGGCTGCGGGTCATAGGGAATGGCATTTTTGTTTACCGTCACGCCGACGGAATCAAGGACAATTTCCGCCTCACGGCCGGTTATCCCCTTGTTGCGCAGGTCAAGCAGCATCAGGTGGTTATCGGTACCGCCGCTGACCAGTTGAAATCCCCGGTCGATCAGCGCGCGGGCCAGGGCACGGGCGTTTTTGACTATCTGCCGCTGGTACTCCTTGAATTCAGGCTGCTGCGCCTCTTTGAATGCGACGGCCTTGGCGGCGATAACGTGCATCAGCGGCCCCCCCTGGATACCCGGAAAAACAGCCTTATCAATGGCCGCAGC
>NZ_JBNATZ010000247.1:0-3652 GCF_049701015.1 Desulfofundulus sp. | reverse complement strand
CGCAGCATGACAGTAAGGTTGCCCACCCCTACCAGGATGGCAATGGCGAAGAAGAAGAGCAAACCCACTGTAGCCACCGTGGCAAAGATGATGATTATGCTGTTGCCCAGATCGGAAAGACAGCTTACCACCTGAGAATCACCTACCGGTTGAATCAAGGCCCCGGCGAGTTTATATATGAAGGCCAGGGAAATTAGTTTGACCAGCGGTAGTGTCATCATCATCACCACCGCCACCACACCGGCAATACCCAAAGCATTTTTTATCAGAAGGGAGGAACTGATCACAGCTTCCAGAGCTTCTGAAAACATTCCCCCTACTACCGGAATAAAGGCATCCAGAGAAAACTTGGCGGTGCGCAAAACCACCCCGTCCCCTACAGCCCCGGCCACCCCCTGGATGGCTAAAAGACCCAGGAAAACCGTTCCCATTACCCCCAGAAGCCCTACTGCCACACCACGCAACAGTCCGGCCAGGCCGGAAACCTTAAAGCGAGGAGAAAGTTGACTCACCAGGCCGAGCACGGCGGAAAAGAAAACCAGAGGCAGCACCACGTTTCTGATCAGTGTTCCGATAAAAGTAATGCTCACCAAAATCACGGGGTGAAAGATGGCCGCCGTAGTCACCCCACCCAGAGCCACCAGCAAGGTGAGCAGGACGGGCATCAGGGCTTGCATAAACGTAACCATCTTATCTACCACTTCCCTGCCGGTTTGTACCGCCAGGGCAAAAGAACCAATGGCAATAGTAACCAGGACCAGGTAAGTTACGGTATGGGTCAGCTGGCCGGTAGTCCCCCGGTCAAAGGCAGCGGTAAAATTTTGTAGCACCACGCATATTATGGCCAGGACAACCAGTTTACCCAGGAGGGTGGAATTGGCTACCACCTCGCGAAATAAATAAGAAAGGAGGCTGCGAAAAATTTCTGCGGGACTGAGATTAATTTCTCCGCGCATTAATTGCATAACCATTTCTTTAAAGTTAAACCCGGGCAGGGATTTTTTAATTTCTGTATCCAGGGTGTTTATGTAATCCTCCACCCCGCTGACATCCAGTGCCTTTTGCGCCGGCTCCAGGGATTGAGCAGACCCGGACACATCCCCCGGTAAAGCCAGGGCGGTAGCGGGAAAGAATAATAATAGCATGCAGAAGAAGCAGAACCAGAAAGGCCGTAGCATCCCCTTCTCACCTCAGGGTACAATTTTTAACAGTGACTGCAGTACGGCGATCATGATAGGTACTGCCAGGACAAGGATGAGAACCTTGGCTGCAAGTTCAATTTTGGAGGCTACCGCCCCCTCTCCGGCATCCCGGCAGATCTGGGCACCAAAATCGGCAATGTAGGCTATGGCAACAATTTTGAGGATTGTCCCCAGGTAAACCATATTCAAATTGGCCCGGGCGGAAAGCTCCTTGAGAACGTCAATTACCGTGCCAATCTTACCCAGGACCATCATGAAGAGGATAATCCCCACTGCAATGCTTAAAAGCATGGCCATTTCCGGTTTGTTGTGACGGATGGTGACCGCCAGTACCGCCGCCACTATCCCCAGGCCGACAATCTGCATGATCTCCACTCGTGCCACCTCTCTATCTCTCTAAAACAACTTGAAAACCGACCTGACCTGGTCAAAGAAACCACCCAAAAGTTGCACCACCCAGATGAGCACGATGCCCAGACCGCCCAGAGTAGCAATAACAGCATAATCTTCCTTCCCGGAATTTTTCAGGACATAGTGAGCAACCCCCACGAGAATTCCAATACCGATAATTTTAAAAATTAGATTCACATCGTAACCCATATAGCTCCCCCTTTTTTTGTTTAATACAACATCAAAACCAGTGCCAGACTGCCGAGAAAACCCAGGTAATTCCAGAGTTTTACATACCGTGAGGCCTCCTCTTCCGCTCTCATAATTTCCATACCCAATTGTTCCATGGCCAGGTTCAGGTGTTTACTCTGGTCCTGAATACTGGAAACGCCCAGGGCTGGACCCAGCTGCCGGAGGATGGCCAGATCGGAAGGTACCAGGGCACTTGTTGGATAAAACTTTTTTATGGCTTTCTCCCAGGCCTCCCGCGCCGTAGAACCCGATGGGGACAGGAGCTCTTCTCTGGCAAGGTTGAACAACAGGGCCACCCGCGGGCTCACCCTCTCCGCAACCAGGCCCAGAGCTTCGGGCAGGGGTGTGGCGGTATAGGTGATCTCCGTTTCCAGCATTTTTAAAGCGGCCTGCAGACTGCGCAGTTCTCCCGGCCTCCGGGCATAATGCCTGGCCATCGTCATCCCAGCTCCGCTTCCAGCGAGAAGGATCAGTGCACATCCAAGGATTTTCAGCAATCAGTTCACCTCCAGGGAACGCATGGTCTGACCGTCCAGGATATCTTCAACCGTACCTACACCGCGTGAACGGCCCAAAAGGACAAAACGCTGGATTACCTTCAGCTTAAAGAGATGTTGCAGGGCTGGGCGGGTGGCCAGTTCGGCCAGGGAAGCACCATGAACGGTAACCAGAACGCGCACTCCGGCATGGAACACTTCTTCAAGTGCGGCGATATCCTCAACCCTCCCGATTTCATCGGTGGCTATTACCTGGGGAGCCATGGAACGCAACAACATAATCATGCCTTCAGCCTTGGGACAACCGTCCAGGACATCAGTCCGGACCCCTACATCACGTTGCGGCACACCCCGGTAGCAGCCGGCCAGCTCGGAACGTTCATCCACCACCCCCACGGTCAAACCTGGCAAACCCAGCTCCGGTACACCGTTGCTGAGCTGGCGGATGATATCACGCAGCATGGTGGTCTTCCCGCAGCGTGGCGGGGAGAAAATCAACGTATGATAAATGTTTTTTATGCGGCGGTCGATGAGGTACGGCAACAGGGAACTGGCCAACCCCGGCACTTCCCGGGAAATACGAATATTCAGGGAACTGATGTATTTTAATGTTTTCACCCGCCCCCCTT
This sequence comes from Desulfofundulus sp., assembly GCF_049701015.1. Lineage (NCBI taxonomy): Bacteria > Bacillati > Bacillota > Clostridia > Eubacteriales > Peptococcaceae > Desulfofundulus > Desulfofundulus sp. The sequence continues at coordinate 682 of NZ_JBNATZ010000247.1, read as the reverse complement.
CCAGAACAGCTCGCCCGGCCAGGCCAACCCGGTGCCCGCCGGGAAGGGTGATATACCCGTTGCGCAATTCTTCTTCCAGCGCATAAAGGGATGACCCGGTAACGAGCTGGATGGTGCGCTCGAGGTCGCCGGCACTGACCAGGTAGGCGTCTTCCGGGTTTGTCACAAGGTTTCCCTCCGGACTCAGAAAAACATCCTTGTGTACCAGTCCCAATGCCAGGGGACGGTCCTGGCGCAGGCGGATCTCTTCCAGCCGTTCCAGGACTTCCAGGGGCAACCCGGCAATCAGATTGCGCAGTTGAACCGGTAACACCGGCAGCACTTCTTCCACAGGATGACTTCTGGTGGACCTGACCGGCCGGAGCAAAGGCGCAATGGTCATGGTTTGTCCCTCCCCTTCACTCCATAGATATTTGAGGGGACAAGTTTTTATACCGCAAAAATTTGTCAAAAAAAGAACCCCTCACCTACGCGGTGAAGGGTTAGGGTGTTTTAAAAGCGGCATGAAGTCTTTCTTGAAAGTTAAATATTCAGTGAACCTGGCTGGATACGGCGCTCTCCCCGCTCACTCCAGTGCTTCGCTTCGGACAGCGCCGCATCCTTGTCATGACGGTTCTATTATATTTGTATATTTGACACTTGAAAATGACTGCTTGACGCTATTCCAGCTCGTAGGGCCAGC
>NZ_JBNATZ010000246.1:0-3653 GCF_049701015.1 Desulfofundulus sp. | reverse complement strand
CCGGCCGGCAGAAAGAAGAGCCAGAAGAGATAGCCCAGGACCAGCACCGTGCGGGAAAACTCGCCGCCCATCTTGCCCAGGGATATGGCGGCCAGCACGAGGACGAAGGCCAGCGTCAACGCCCTGACCAGCCGCCTGGTCTCACGCCAGAAGGGCTGGCGCCGTGTGTAAAGGCCCTCGTAGGCCAGGCACAAAATGATAAAGGCCAGCACCCACCACAGGTGTTTAACCAGGTTCGGGGGCAACCCTGGAGGGAATACTGGAGCCACCACCGGTAGGACTTTCACCCGGACGACCACAGCCAGGACCAGGGCCGCACCCAGGTTAACCATGTCCACCACTGTGAGAACTGCGGCCGACGCCACCTGTAAAACGGCCTGCCTGTCCCACACCAGGAGGAAAAGACGTGCCGCCGCCTCCCGGCGGGCAACAAAAATCCCCCGCCCCACTTCCTGAGGCATCCTGGCCAATGCTCTCACACCCCTTACACAGGGGCAGCCATTCCTGAAGAGCAAAACAAAAAAACAGGCCACCCCGCGCAAGCGGCCGGTTGCGCCACCGGCTCCCCGCTGCCCAGGCGCCCACCTACAGGCAGCGGTTCAAGGCCTCCGCTTTATGTTAATAATTACGACAATAAACTGGTAAATCCTCTCCGAAAAAGGCAAAAGATTCCTCCAATATTCGACAAATTCCTACAACCGTACCTCTTCTTTTTCCCGGCGGCGGTAGTAGTAATAATAGTGGTAGTCCCGCGCGGGCATTTTGACCTGGTTCAGCACCACACCGATGATGCGGGCGCTGGCCTTGAGGAGCTGGTCCCTGGCTTCCTGTGCAATCTCCACCCGGGTGGTAGCGGCCCTTATAACCAGGATCACCCCGTCCAGCTGGGCGGCCAGGAGGGCGGCGTCGGTCACGGCCAGCACCGGGGGAGAATCGACGATCACGTAATCGAAGCGCTCCAGGAGGGCCGGCCAGAGGGCGCGCACCCGCCCGGAAGCAAGCAGTTCCGCCGGGTTGGGCGGGATGGGCCCGCTGGTAAGTACGGACAGGTTATCCACCAGACCGTTGTGGGCTACGGCCACCGGATCCATTTCCTGTAAAAGGCAGTTGGTCAGCCCCCGGTGGTTTTCTACCTCGAAAATTTTGTGCAGTACCGGCTTGCGCAGGTCGCAGTCCACCAGCAGGACCGTGTGGCCCGCCTGGGCCAGGACCACGGCCAGGTTGGCCGCCGTGGTGGATTTGCCGTCTTCCGGCCCGGCGCTGGTCACCAGGATGGAACGGCAGGGGCGGTCCAGGGCGGCAAACCCCAGATTGGTGCGCAGGGTACGGAAGGCCTCGGATATGACGGACCTGGGGTTTGTGTGTGCCAAAAGCAGGGGCGCATGGCCGTTGTGCTTAAACATATAATTACCCTCCGTAAGACGAACGTTTTACGGTCTGAGCGGTGCCCTGGGGGATGACCCCCACCACGGGCAGCTCCAGGTACCTGGCCACGTCCTCGGGCGTCTTGATGGTGTAGTCCAGGTGCTCCAGGACGAAGGCCAGGGCGGTGGAAGCCAGGAGGCCCAGGACGAAGGCCACGGCTATGTTCAGCTTTTTCTTCGGCTTTACCGGGTGGGAGGGCACGGATGCTTCCGAGACCACGATCACGCTGGTGTCGCCCAGGTCGATGGACCTGGCGATCTGTGTTTCCGTGGTCTTCTGGGCCAGGGTCTCCACGGTCTGCTTCAAGCGGTCAACCTCGCCCTGCAGCTTGTCCTGCTGGACCTTTTTGCCGGTAAGCTCCGCCTGCAGCTTGTCCAGTTCCGTGCGCAGGGAATCGACCACGCCCTGCAGCCCCTGCACCTGGGCCTGTTTTTCCGCCAGGTCGGCCTTCTTCTCGCTCAGCTGCTGGCTTATGGAAACATAAACAGGGTTTACGTCCTGTGTTTTTACAATCCTGCCGGTATCCGGGTCGAGCTTTTCCACGGAAACCATTTTCGGTGTGGAGGCCAGCTCACGTTCCAGGCAGGCCACCCCGGCACTCAACTGGTCCAGTTCCACCCCGGCCATTTTAAGCTGGGATTCGTAACCTGCCAGGTCTTCCGATTTCTTCTTGAATTCCTGTTCCAGGACGGCCACGCCCCTGGGCTGGGCCTGGAACTTCTTCAGCGCATCCACGGCTTTCTGGAGGTCTTTTTCGGTAGCTTCCCGCTGCTGCTTCAAAAATGAGACCGACCTGGCCATCTGTTCCGCGTTCTTTTCCGAGATGAGCTGCAGGTACTCCCTGCTCAGGGTGTTGGCGATCCTGGCGGCCAGGACCGGGTCGCTGTTCTGGACTCTCACGTCGATGAGGTTCGAGTCCTTGACCACTGTGGCCTTGATCATGTCGGAGAGGGTCCTGGGGGTGTAAAGGTTCGGGTCCAGCTTTAACCTGTCGATCACCCGCTGGAGCAGCACCTCGCTCTTGAGTTGCCCCAGGTAGGTGTTCATGGTCAAAATGGGTAGCCGGGATATGGACCCCACCACCCCCTCCAGGCCGTCCTGCGGGATTTGATAGACCTGCTGCTGTTTATCGGTGGCCTGCACCACCAGGAGCAGCGTCTGGGCCTCATATACGGGCGGCAGGACGAAAAAACTCAGGATGGCGGAGGTCAGCACGCAAAGCAAGGTCCCCAGGGCGATGATTTTCCGCCACTTGCCCAGGACCTGCAGGTACTGCCGCAGGTCTATCACTTCTTCAGCAAATTCGGCATTCTGGTTCGGCTCGGCCATGGCTGTCTCTCCTCTCATTTCCCCTGTTGTGAAAGGATCTCTTTATATATATCTGTCGCACCCGGTTTCTTTTCTTCCAGTTCCTTCACGATGGCGTCCGCCCGGGAAACCTCTCCCATCCGGGCCAGCGAGGCGGCCAGCCAGAGTTCCGCCTCAAAGGCAATGTCCTTATCACCCCGGGCCAGTTCGAGCAGACCCGCCGCCCGGGGCAGGTCTCCCAGGAGGTAGGCGGCCTGGCCGGCGGTCAGGTAAAGACGTGGTGACGGCCGGGGGATGGCCGCGGGCAGGTCCCCCGGCATGGCCAGGACCGCCTGCAGGTATGCACGGGCCTTTTGCGTTTCGCCTCTTTTCAGGTAATACCGGGCCGCGTCAAGCCGGGCGCGGGCCAGGATCTCATGGTGGGCCACGACCAGGGGGTTGGCTTCGCACAGGGCACGAGCTTCCGCCACCATCAGGTCGTACTCCCGTAAAAGGCTGTAGACGTTGACCAGTGTAGCGCGTACGCTCGTATTGTACGGTTCGGCTCTCGCCGCTTCGCGGGCGTACCGGATGGCCTTATAGCGGGCCACCGCATCGTCCCCGGAGGCAGCCTGGACGGCCCAGATTTGAGCCAGGTCGGCAGCGTAGGAGGCAGTGAAGGGGTCCAGCCGGTGGGCCTGCTCGTAAAACCCCCTCGCACCTTGCAGGTCTCTGGCTAAAAGCGCCCGGGCACCTTCCGCCCCCGCCACGCCGGCGGCGTAAAAGGCCCGCGCGGGGAAGATCACCGCCGCGGAAGCGACAGTACCGGCCAGGGCCAGGGCTGCCAGAGGTCGCCAATCCGCAGGGCCGGACCGCCTGCCGGCGGGAGCCTCCGGTAGATGGTGCCGGCCATATGCCCTGCGTTCACCGGCAGTGGCCGG